>JAZQHZ010000105.1:0-16867 GCA_045540855.1 Clostridia bacterium | reverse complement strand
AATATGGTATGCACCCGAAGAACTTGAAGGTTATAAGAAACCTGAACCGGTTCAGGAAGACTAAAGTATGTCCGGTACTGTAACGAGCAGGGAACTTGTGTACCACAAATTCCGAAAAAGGCGGGACTTCCTTATGGAAATCCTGCCTTTACCCTTTGGGGAGTCTCCCAATCCCCCTAAAAAATTATGTCAGGAGTGATAATTTTGAAAGAAAGAAAAGTACAGTTAAAAACGCGAGTTACCGAAAAGGAAAAGGTTCGCATACAAAATAAAGCTAACAAATGTGGCTTGTCGGTTTCTGAATATTTGAGAAAGAGAGCTTTGGGATATTATCCCAAGGCTCTTATGCCTGAAAGCTTTTATGAGTTTACAGAAAGGCTCGGTATTCTGTATGAAGCACTTGGAACTTTAAATAGTACCGAACTTCAAGCAGAGGTTGTAAAGGTTCTTGATGAAATTTATGCAAAGCTTCTTGTAACAGACAAAAGTAAGATTGAAAGCGAGAGTGATGAATAAATGGCAACTACGGGATTTTGGCCTGTCAAAGGCTCACTAAAGGATGTTGTAAAATATGCAGAAAACCCTGACAAGACCACTAATCCAAAGTATCTTGATGATGACTTAGCAGTGGCTCTTAAATATGTATCAAACGATAATAAAACGGATAAGCAGTTATTTGTAGGAGCTATCAACTGCCCACCCGTAAGAGCATACGAACAGATGAAGGCAACAAAACGCCGATACGGAAAAACGAGCGGTAATGTAGCATATCACGGGTATCAAAGTTTCAAGTCAGGAGAGGTTACTCCCGAAGAAGCATTTGAGATTGGTATGAAGACTGCACGGCGTATGTGGGGCAAGGAATACGAAATCGTTGTTACTACTCATTTAAACACTGATAATCTCCACAACCATTTTGTTATAAATTCCGTATCATTTAAAACAGGACTAAAGTTTGAAAATCATATTTCAGACCATAAACGCCTGCGAGAAATATCCGATGAGATATGCAAGGAATACGGAAAATCAGTTCTTGAAAATGCTGACTTTTACAATGGTGACAGAAATGCATATTGGGTACATAAGCACGGTGAAAAATTCAAACATCGCAGAGTTAAAATAGACATCTACTTCACGGCAGTAGGACTAATCAGCATACCTGATGAAAAAGAACTACTTGCTTTAATGGATGAAATACGCAATGAAAGAAGTGCGTAAAAATGGACTAAGCGGTGCAACCGCAATAGTTACACCGCTTATTTTTTTAATGTCCTTAGCAACCCGACGCATTATGCTTCCGGCTGTTGTTTTAGTTCGCTATATATCCGAATGCCCAGTGCTCAGGACTTACATCAATAAATTCTGTTGCAATTCCGTCTGCATTAAATGAGAACACTCTTGACATAACCGCAATCGCCTCTGCACGGCTTATCGGTGCGTCAGGTCTGAAGGCGTTATCCTCATAGCCGTTGATGTAGCCGTACTCATTCGCCTTTGAGATGTATTTCTCTGCCCAGTGTCCCTGAGTATCCACGTAGCTTGTGGTTGTGCCCTCGTTTCCGATGATTCGCATAAGCATTGCCACAAACTCGGCTCTTGTAACCTGATTATCCGGCTTGAAGGTTCCGTCGCCGTAGCCGTTTACAACCTCTGCTGCCGCAAGCTCGTTGATTGATGTCTTTGCCCACATCTCAACGTCTGTGAAACGTTTTTCGTCGATGTAATAGCCATACATTTCCGTTGCACGTCTTAATACCGTTGCAGTTTCCGCTCTGGTAATCGGCGAATCGGGCTTAAAGGACTTGTCGGGATAGCCTGTTATGAGCGAGCCTCTTACTATATCCTCCTTCAGGTAGATGTCGTACGGATTAAGCTTTAAGGTGTACTCATAAACATCGCTGTAATTATTACCCTCCGTCCATACCACTGCACGTACTGCCATATCCTCCGTAATTCTTATCGGTCCTTCGTATTTCGTTGACTCCTTATTCGGAGTTGTGCCGTCGGTTGTGTAGTAGATTGTGCCGTTGAGTGTTTCAAGAGCTAACGGATAGCCGTAATCAACAGTTTCTGTTTCAAGTGTTGCCGTGATTGTACCCGGCACAGTGTCGGTAGGTACATCCGGTGCAGCAGTTACCGTCGGAACAAGCATATCCGAGCCGCCGCCACCACCCGACGATGCCTTTCTGACATTGTAGGTATATGTCATTACCTCACTGTCAAGGTATCCGTCCTTTATAACCTTAACCTTTACAGTAACTTCGCCGACCGGAAGGGTTATTGGTCCTTCGTATTTTGTTGACTGAGTTGTCGGCTCTGAGCCGTCTAAGGTGTAATAAATATCGCCGTCAGCACTCAGCTCAAGCTTCTTGCTTGTTGTGATAGCTGCACCGTCCGGAATTGATGCAACCGGAGCCTGTGCCTGTGACAGGATGTTAACCTCCAGCATATCCTCATACACATAGTTCTGAACTCTCTCGTCATCAATGCGTGAGCCGAGGTCATAAACTGCCTTTATGTATGCCGTTCCGGATGAAAGTGCCTTGAGACTATTATCCGTATCAAGCGTTACAAGGTTGTTTCCGTTATAAACGCTTAACACCACGTCAGAGCCCATATCACGCTCAACGCCCTGTGCATCGCCTATCACTTCAAGCTTTACGGTCTCGCCTATCTTCATTATGATTGAATCCGCCGCCGTACCGTCTGCCTTGATTACAATCGAATCAATCGGCTTTGCAGCTGTGTTTACGGCTAAGAGTGTGATTGTTGTTTCCTTGCCGTCAAAGCCCACTGCCTTAAGCGGATATGACTGTGCGAAACGGTCTATTGTCACATTTTCGCTGAAGCTGAAGCTTCCGTCAGAAGCAACGGGGTATTCCTTATCCATAAAGATAACCTTCTGCGTAGCCGCCGATGTTCCCGTTACATTTATTGCTCCGTCCACGATTTCAATTGCACCCTTTTCGAGTGTTACGGACGGGTCACCCGTTGAGATTGCAAAGGTAAGCGGATTGCTCCTTGTGATGTCGCCAAGCTCGTTTCTTGCCTCGAAGTATATAGTATGCTTTCCGGTATCAAGGTCAGCTACGGAGTATTCAAACTCTGTGAGCATTTCACTGCTCCATTCGCCTGTGTAATCATCAACGATAAATCTTCCCGATACCGCCTTTTGAGTGGTTGCACCCACCGTAACAATACTGTCCGTAACATAGGGAAGGATTGTTGAGGTTGTGTCAATATCGGTGTAGGGGCCGTCTGTTGTTGCATTCTTCAATGCCACTGTGACATCTACCTTTTCAGGAGTGCGTACCGTAATCGGCTCTGTTACTATTGTATCTGCGCTTTCTACCATAGCGTCCGCAGCGTAAACATTAACGCTTACAATCTCTGCACGGTAGCTGTTTCCTGCACTTACAAGCGGCTTTTCAATAAGGATATCCTCTTCCTTTTCATAGTACTGATGCTGTGTTACATACTTTTCTTCCGTTTCATCATAGATGCTTACGAAGTAGCCTGTGTAATCCACATTGTCCGCATCCTCTACCTCTGCTCTTATCGCCTCATTACCCGCATTTACAAGCGTTGCACCCTTGATTGACTGCGGCTGATACGGATTTATATATTCAACTGCATTTTCGGTGATACATCTTGTAATCTTACCGTACGGTGAACGGACAAGCGCCATTCCGTAATAGCTGCCGCTCTTGAGATCAGCAGGCACCTGAGGTCTGATTGTAATCTGGGATACATCCTCTTCCACAACCTGAGCTGCAAGGCGATGCTCTGCAAAGTTCGTGAGGAATTCCTCATCAATCTCCACCTTATCGCCGTCTATGATGCAATATGTGCGTACCTGTGTTTCGCCGTTTTCGTCTGTGTATTCCTCTGTTGTTATTGACTCGTATGCTTCCTTGTCCTTAATATAGTAAAGCTCAACTGTGCTGTCCTTTAAGCTGCCGTCAGCCTTTATTGTAGCAGTTCCGTCACCGTTAGGAATAAGCTCTGCTGCATTTGAAATCTTTGTGAAGTTCAGTGCTTCCATATTTATGAGCCTTATATCCTCCGGAGCAGTTAATGTATAGTTATGCTCGCCTGCGGGCGGGTTTGTAAGACCGATTAATATCTTGCCGCCTTCGCCCGTATCCGGAATTACGAAGCAGTTTCCATTCTGATAATTTGCGTCTGCCGCAGTGAGCGGATAGTCGTTACCGTCTATTGTCAGGCGCAAATCGCTTATTGACGGAGCCTTGCCCTGATAGTTTATAGCCATCAGCGCTGTATAGTCCTCTGCACTTTCAATAAGACCGCTGATATAGTTTGTATCTGCTGACATCAGCGATGCTGTTTCAGGAGTCTTTACTGCGATGTATCTCATATTATTGAGTGCCATCTGATTTTCTCCAAGAGGTGCATTTTCATCATATTCATAGAGCCACGAAACTTCGCCGCTACCCCATGCATAGCTTACGCCTACATCGTTGCCGAGAATTGTTACCACTACTGAAACACCCGGATTTGAAATAGTACCCGATGCACCTAAAAGCTCCATTCCGCCGATAATCGGCACTGCCTTGGGCATATATACTCCGCCGTAGAAATTGAATACGAAGATATTCTTATTAAGGAAGTCTGCTTCTTCACCTAAGCCGACATTGGTATATGCGAAGCTACCGCCGCCCTTGATTATATCAAACACATTCAGATCCAGCTTGAATACCAGCGAAATCTGTCTTGGTGAGATAACCTTTCCGTCGTGGTTATGTATTGCAAGTTTCCAGCTATAGCCCGATGTTGCGGTCAGGCTCAGACCCGGAACTGCTATAATTGAACCCTTTGCAATGGTATTGAAATGGTTTGTTCCCATCGCAACCGTACCGTTGAGGGTTACAACCTCAAAAAGCACGAAGCCGATGGAGAAGGCAATATTTGTTGTTGCCTGATTTGCCATAAGTCTGGCTTCCTCTGCCGTATTTGCCTGGCTGTAATCACCGCCCAATGCAAGCAGGTCGGTTAAGTTCATCGCTACCATATACAGCTCTAAGCACGCCGGAACAATCGGGACTGCCGATGTGGGAACAACTGCGAAGTTTGCGTTGATATCATCAAAGAGAACCATCTCCTTGCCGCCCTTAAAGGTAGCTTCCTTCATAGTTGCACCCAGTCCCACAACAAATTTCTGTTTAATGGTTATTGTTCCGCTTCCGCCGTATTCCTTATCTATTGTATTTATCTTGACATCAAGCGCAAAAACATCCTGCTGAGCACAGCCGATAACATTTGTTGCCACGAATGCCGCCTTAAATGTAGTGTTAATACCCACAAAGCCGTCCTTGTCAAATAAAATGTCATTGATTGCACATGTAAGGTTAACACCAAGTCCCGTCTGGGCAACAGCCGAGTTTGCTGCTGTATTATCCTCTTTGGCGTGCGGCTTATAGCCTAAAATATTGATTGTTCCGCTGTAACTTGCAGTATATCCGTCCTTGTTCCTTCCAAGCACACCCACCTGTGCACTGACCGTACCCATTGCGATATGAAGCATTACATTTGTAAAGCCCGTACATTCAAGAGAGATGGATTTATCAGTAAGCGAATGCTGGAAGCCGTTATGAACCTCAATCTTCCAGTCACAGCCGAAAATCTTGTGTCTTTTTGCTGCCGAATATGCAGCACCCTTACCGGTGAGTCTTACACCGCTTGATGCTCCGCCCGGAGCCGAATCATAGAAATATTCAAGTCTTGAGCCCTTTTCGCCCTCTACAACGTCATTGACGCTGTAATCCTTCAATGCGGTATAGCCCAGAATATTTCCGTCCTTATCACGGTCTGCCTCAAACTCGCCTCTTAATACGAGAATAAGCTCGTCTGTACCTGTTGCGGCAATCTGTGCTGAAGTTGATGCAAGTTCTGCATTGTCAACAAAGCTTAAAATTTCATATTTTGCAACTACGCTCTTTCCTCTTCTTACAACGCCAAGCAGCTCTACATTGGACATAATAAGCGATTCATCGTCCACAATCGTTATTGTAGGGCCAATGTATTTCTCGCCGAAGAGGTCGGCATAGTCCTCAAAGAACGTAAATTCAATATCATAGTCACCCAGCTCCATATCGCCGTCATAGAGCATTGACATAGTAGTTTCCGAGGTGATTGTGATATCATTTGTATAAGCCTCATAGCGGATATTCGGGTCGCTCTTGCTTACAAGTGCCGCCGCCCATTTTGACCTGTCCTCAAGTAAATCAAGGTCAAATATACCCGTGAGAAGCAGAACTCTGTTTCCTGATTTATGGTAAATCCTCTGTGCAATGTCCGTAACTGCAAACAGCGGCTTTGCCTTTTCGGGTGCAGGTGCGGTTATAAAATCAATCGCTGTTGATGTGTCGCTTGCCGCATTTCCGATTGCCTCTGCCGTTACCTTTATTGCCTTAAGCTCCTCCGGTAGGCTTACTGCCATTTCAAAATCATAGGTTATAATCGAGCCTGCTGCAACAAAGCCCAGCGGTACGGTCATGGTCTCTAAGCCCATAACGCCGTCCTCAATATCCTCATACACGAAGAATGCACCCTCTTCACTTGCGAGGTTTAAGATTGCGTTGTTTAGATCTGCACTGCCGTCTACATTGTTGTATAACGTAACTCTTGCATCGACTGTGTCGTCCTTATATTTGCCGTTTTCGATTTCAAGGTTATCTTCAATTTCAAGAGTGATATTGAAGTTTCCGCTTACACCTACTGTTGAGAAATCACCCACGCCGTAGAGCATAGTTCTTGTAAAGCCCTGTCCGCCGCCGACGGTCTGCTCATTCCAGTAGAGTGCCGATGCGGTATCTGCCGTTGCGTATTCATTTATGCCCGTTGCAAAGGACATATTCGCATCGTGGGCATATTCCCACTTCGATGCGGCAAGGTTGTACCAATGACCTACAAGCACTCTGTCCGGAGTGTTTATAAGTGGTGTATCGAAGGTGATAAATGCCTCCTTCGCCGGCTTTTCATAGTTATCGATAAATCTGATATGAGCACCGGGGTCTCTTCCGTTTTTGAAGAATTCCGTTTCCTTTGTAATCGGTGCAACCTCGTCTTGTGCCATTGTAACCGGTGCGTCAATTTCGCCAAGTGCGTTATCGAGCATCACTCTTATTCCCACACTGTGCTCTGTCTCGCCAAGATTTTCTACGCTGTATGTAAGACCTACATTGCCGGTTGTGGCAGTGTTGTCCGTTCTTGAGAGATATGCCGTCTGTGTGATTTTAACGTCTTTTATTGTCCATTCGGTGCTGATTGAGTTATTAACTGCATCAACCGTCGTTTCGCCACGCTTTGCGCTCAGATCAAACAGGCCGTAATCCTGACCGAAGATATAGTCTTTGCCGTCAAGGCGCACGGTTGTAAACGAGGTTTCTATTGAGTCTCCCGAATAGAGGAGGTCAATGTTATTGTCCTTTGCCTTCTGCGGATGTCCCTCAAGGGTTGCAATATTGAAAAATCCCGTTTCCTGATTTACCGAGAAGGTCAGATAATTATTGCTTATGCTTTTTTGCTTGACACCCTCCGCAAAGGATACTGTTCCCGCAAAAGCGGGAAGCAGCATTGTTGCGGACAGAGTGGCGGCAATTATTCTTTTAAAAGTCTTCATTTTGCCTACCTCCGTTTAACTTACGCAAACCCATACAACGAAGATATCCTGATAAAGCGTTCTCACACCGATTGTATACCAGCCTGCAGCCTCAGGTGTAAAGTGATAAAGTCCGTCCTCGCCGATTGTAAGCTCGCCACTCTTGTGCTTCATCTGTGCGGCGTTAAGTTGTCCGGGTGCTACCTTCACCACAGCCTTCTTATCGTAGTTTGCAACGGTAATATCCAGCTTATCCTTTTCGGTATATACGCACGATGCGGAATTAGGAAGATTTCCGTTTACCAATACAACCGTATCTGTATTTCCTGCAAGGATAACCCGTCTTGTTCGCTCTGCACGATTACCTGCATTATCGCCTGCCTTGTAAGTTATAATATACGGATTTCTTATGTCATACGCATTGTCCTTTATGCTGTCAACATTAAGACCGCCGTAATCAGTTACGGCCTCATATTCAGCCGCGTCAAGATATACCTTTTCGCCGGCTGTGCCGTATGTATAAACTCTGAAATTCTTTACTGTGTCGGGCTTGAAATCTGCCTCCTGACCTTCAAACAGTATGATTTCACCGCCGTCATATTCGATGAACAGCTCCTTCTTGTCGATGTTTGATACATCAATTGTCTTTTCCGATATGTTTCCTGCCTCGTCCTCAATTGCGAAGCTGTAAATACCGTTCTTCGTGAACATATTCTTAACCATTGTTGAATATATTCCCGAATTGCTTCCGAAAATTCTTACCGGCTCGTCAACTGTGAGAGCAACCTCAACCTTTGAATTTGTGAGATAGCCCGTCTTTGCCTTTGAGATTTCAACCTTGCTTAAAGAAGCCTCCGCACTGCCCGAAATCTCCTTTGCCTCTGAAAGTCCCGGTGAGGCATTAAAGCCCCAGTTTATGCCAAGAATTTCAGGACGTATATCGTCTATTGATGTTACCTCAACCAAAACCTCGCCGATATTTCCTGCCGTATCCATCACGTAGAAGGTATGTATACCGTTCTCCGTCACTTCTGCATAGGTCATTTCATCTGTTATATCAAGCTTGAAGAGCTTGTCAAAAAGCTCCTTGAATTCATCCGTCATTATATATTGCTCCGGATTTTTCTTGTACTCATTCCACTGTCTCTTAAGCTCGTTAATTGTCAGCTCGCCGTCTCCTTCGCCCGGCTTCTTCTCTACATAGAGGAGAATTACCGCCATTGGTCTGTCATCCTCGCCCTGTGCCTTGAAGCGTATTCTTGCGGTTGTCGGGCTGACGGTTCCGTCCTCTCTTATAACGTCCTCAACCGTTCCCGTAACAAGTGGCGGCTCCTTATCAATATTTGAAACCGTAAGGATTCTCATTTCGCGGTTTCCTGCCTCATCGGTGCATTCTGCCGCAACTGTTCCGTTCTTTAAGAAGGTGATTTCATTGCCCGATACAATGTAGTCGGCGGGTGAAAGATATCCGTCTGCATCCGTATCCGGAATGTGGGTATAAATTCTTCTGCCGTCCTTTGATGAGAGGGCAATAGTAACATTCTTATTAGTTATTCCCGTAATGCTCTGCTTCATCTCAACCTCAAGCGGGCCTACGATAAGTGAGTTTGAAGAAAGCGTAGCCTCTGAAATATTTCCCGTATTATCAACCGCTACCACCACAAAGTCGTCCGATGAATGTGCCACGAAGGTGTAGTGTGAATACAGGCTGTCACTGTTGACCTTTTCAAGCTCAATGTCCTCGCCGTTCTCGCCGCCGCCTACAATATATACCTTCGCAATGCCTGAGCGTCTCTCGCTTACCGAGATACTGTAATGAAGCTCTGCCACGAACTCGCCCGAATTATCCTGGACGGCGATGATGTTAGGAGCACTTACGTCAACCGGAGGTGCAAACTTATTCAATACCTTCTGACCGTTATCGTCAACAAGTTCAAATATAACATCCTCTTCACTGTTTATAAGCATACTCTCCGAGGCACTTGTAACAAAATGCTTTCCGCCCTCAATCGGTACAACCCTTGCATATACGCTCGAGTAATACTTTCCTTCCTCAACCGGATTTCTGTTTTCATCAAGAACCTCTATTTTGTAATCTCTGCCCTCAATAAGGCTGTCACTCTTAACTATGTCATCAACTGTGATGCCGTCTGTGATGAGCGTGTTGCCGTTTTTGTCTGTTACCTCAAGAACCGGTTTTCCGTTTGAAATGTATCTTGCATAGCTTATTCCGTTTGCGGCGAAGGTATCAACAAAGCCGTCGCCATTGTCGGTGCGTACCGAAGCGATGCCGTAGCGGTCATAGAACAGATACATCACACTCACCGGTGAGAACTTATCCGGACGGCGCATTTCAAGCTTATCTAAAAGCACCGGAGCCGTATTATCTGTTCTTATCACAATTGCATCGTTATATTCCTCAAGGTTTGTCTTGTTCTTGACCTTGAAGCGTGTTACGAGCATTGTTCCCTCACAATCGGTGAAGCCCTTTGCTGCCTCGATTACAAGCTCATCATAATATCCTTCATATTCCGTTCCCGATGTGTCTGCCTCTGATGCGGCACCTATATTAAAGCCAGTGCTTAATTCCGGCTTCATTGCAGCAATTCCGCTGTTTCCCGATATGCTGATTTCAATCGCTGAATTTTCACCGTAAATGAAATCAGCATTTCGCTCTATCGAACCGATATCATTTTTTTCCCGGTAAGAAATTGTGTGTCCTGCATATTCGATAAATTCTGTTCCCTCAGTGTCAACGCTAATATGGTATCCTCTGCCAAAGCGGTCAATTACATATACGTCACCGCCTGTGTTTATATCAAGGACTGCATTTAAGGTTGTCGAGAACGAAAGCTCTGCTATGCTCATTTCCTGTGCGGCTTCTATATTTTCTGCAAGAAGTATTGCCGCCTCGCCCTCAACCTGTGCAACCGGCACGTTGAAGAGCATTGTTTCCACTGCGTGGATTGTCTTGCCAAGCTCACGAGCTGTGTTGCTTGTTGAGAGGAGAGTTATTTCCTCTGTTGCCGATATAACCGGCATAATCTTAAAGGTGTCAACCACGTTTCCGTCTAAATCATAGATTGCACCAATCAGATCATAATCCTGTAAAGCAAGCTTTGCTTGTCTGAATCGGTAAGCCGTGTGAATTTCACCGTCACGGATTGCACGCATTGAGCCGAAATACTCAGGAATAACTATTCCCTCGGCATAGAGTGTATCATATGCCGAGATTGCCTCGTCCGTCATTTCAAGCGTTCCCGGAGTAACGGCTCCGAACTTCACGTCTGCCACGTTTGCGGCTACGACGTATGCAAATTCGTCTGTGTTTTCGTTGTAAACGCGATATTCCGCAGGAACATCATCAATATACAAACACTCGAAATCCGTATCCGTTGTGTTGCCCCAGAAATCGCTTACCGTTGCATATAAATGGCATCTCTTTCTGAATATGATATAATCAAGAGCTTCGTCTGTTTCCTGAAGGTAAACGTAATCGTTATAATTTTCCGGTGCAACCTCATCACCATTTTCGTTAAGCAGCTTTGTTATCTTTGCCGTTGTTTCCGTTCCCAAGAAGCCCGAATCAATGCCCGCATAGCGGTATCTTACCTGCTCGCTTGTATAGTTAATATCCGTACTCCAGCCCGTTTCGTCACTTCCCACTGCATCCACGATAAATGCAATGTCAGGAGCGGTTGTATCTGTTCTTGTTTCTATGATTGCAATGTCACTCGGATATACGTTTGCTCCGCAGCGGAGTCTGAGCTTAAACGGTGCAGATGCGTCAAGCTTATTCTTTATTACAGGAATATTCACCTTGTATACTGCATAGGTGATGCCGTCCTCTTCTATAATCTCTGCATCGCTGCTTTCAAGCTCTGCCGGAGCGTATTCCGTCCAGTTTTCACCGTCGTCTGAGATTGTGTATAATACGTCGTTATCGCTGAGCCTCGGATATTCTGTACCCACGTATCTCATTTTCAGCTCTGTTTCAAATTGGTATTCATCTGCCTTGGGAGTAAATGCCAGACCGCTTTCAATAAGTGCTCTTACAGAATCTGCCGTAACTGCAATCGGATTTGTTGTATCCGCCGCCTGTGCGAATGCTCCGATTGAATCATCAAACGGTGCGTCGTGTGCAGATTTGATTTTAATATTTGTCATCTGCGGTGCGTGAATGATGATATTCTTTCCGCCCTCAAGTGCATCAACCTCTGTCACGTGACCGTTTTCGTCGGTTATTACGGTATTCAATGTATACATACCCGACGATAATGAATTTGTGTCAAGGATTTCAGTGAGGTTAAGTGCGGTATAAAGCATACCGTTTCTTATATGCTCACTTCCGTCAATAACGATAGTGTCCTTGCCGTTTGAAAGTGTGAATTCTGCCGATGTGATATTTCTCGGATGTGCAACGTCCGCCGGAGACATAATCCTCGCCGCAACCACATTTTTTGCCTCGTCGTATGACAGGTTTATATCTGCACCCGGCTCTGAATTATCACAGTGATACACTGCACTGAACTGTGCGGCGTAGCTGTTCACATCAAAGACCTCTTCCGTGCTTCTTATAAGCTTGTAGGTTATAACGTGATTTTCCTGCAGCTCAGCCGCCGGAATTGCAATATCGCTGCCGTCATCGTTTCTTATGTATCTGAATTCGCCGTTGTCGATACAGTAAACCAGGAAGTCATATACATATCCGACCTCCGTTTCCTCCGGTGCCTCGAAGCCTGTGAAATAAACGTCTCTTGGCTCAAGGTATTTTTCAACGTCCTCCGGGTCTCTTAAATAGCATACTCTTGCATCGCTTATGTAATAGTTTGCAGTTTTCGTTTCAGAAACGTTGTCACTGCCGTCCTCTGCGTAGTATTCAATTGTGCCTGCAAGCTCCTCTTCTGACGTAATCTCCTGAGTTTTTACGTTAAAGGCTGAGCTGTCATCTGTAAAGAGGAAATCGCCCTCACCGCCCCAGCGATAGTATAATCTCATATTTTCAGGCGTTGAACGGTCATTTACGTCAAACTGATAGTCCCAGAAGCTTGTCATTCCGTCTGATACAAGCTCGCCGTTGCCGTTGCCGTTTACTATATCGGCAGTCGGCTTTGCAGTGTCCACTGCCAGATAAAAATTCTGTACCTTCTTATTATAAAGCTCGTCTGATGCTGTTGTTTCAAGATAAACATCATAGTCGGCAGAGTCGATATTAAGGTTCATCTTGTTAAGGTCAATGTCAAGATACATATCCTCCAAAGAGCCGTCAAGCTCGTCTGTGTTTATGTATGCACCCTGCTCACCGATATTAATCGTTGTAATATCGAGCGGTCTGTCCTTCGGAGCATATTTGAGCTTTAATTTTACCTTGCCGTATACAAGCTCGTCAGACTGGAAATATACTCTGAACGAATTGCTCTTTGGCGAGGTAATGTCTGCTTCCTCAGCAGTGCTGTATATTCCTTCCACGTCGTTGCCATAACGGTCTGTAAGTCTGATTGTCGGTGCCTTTGCATCAATATACATCTCCTGAAGAAGCGTAGTCTCATCGTCCTGTGCTACTATTGCTGTTTCCTGCTGAACAGGCTTTCTCCTGCCTATATGCTCGTCAATATACAGATTTCCGAAGGTATTGTTGAAGATTGGTTCGTCTGCTGTTATGTACCATTTTCCGTTTTTCTTTTCGGCAGGAATATAAATGGCTTCTCCGTCACTCACATCCGACGGAACCTGAACAATATATTCCACCGCATTGAACCGGAACGAATCGTCTATTTCATATGTAATTCTGTCGGTAATTGACGAACCTTCAAAGGCATATCTGGATTCCTTTGAATTATGCACTGCGTACAGATACGCCTGCTGAAGCGATGAACCTACCTCTATCGGGAAGGTAGATGCAGCCGAATACTTATATTCCTGTACAAGCTGATTGAAGTCAAGTCTGAACACCAGATAATCGCCCGGCTTAACCGCATTTTTAACGTTACGTTCCTCGTCATAGATTCCGTCTGCATCCTTTATAAATGCCTTTGTGATTTCCGCTCTTGTAATTCTCGGCAGAAGTCCGCTGATTACCACGTCTGATGTGTCAGGACTATTGGTTGTTGCACTCATAACGTTTCCTGCAAGGTCACTAACTTTATTGGAATTTACCCTTATGCTTATCGGTGCATTATAATAACGCTCGAATTCCGTGCTGTCGCCGACTGTTGCCTCAAAGGTCAGCTGAGCTGTACTGTAATCTACTTCGTTGTATTCTATGGGATTAAATTTAATTCCGTTCATTGTTACGCTGAATGCCGAATTGAAGTCATCACCTGTACAACGTATGGGTTCTGAAAAATACACCGTAACACCTATCTTGTCTCCGTTCGAAAAATACTGATTGCTGTTATAAGAATAACCGCCTGTAACTACGGAGCTTGTTATCGTAGGAGCCTTATTATCCTTGATAAAGACCTCGGGATAATGAACTGCGGCATAATTTCTGTTCTTACCGAAAGTGTTTCCCTTTGTTCCGCCGACCTGAATATAAATTGCATTTACATTGCTTGCTACATCCTGCCAGCCGATTGTCATATTGGTTTGTGTATCTTTACTTTCGTCTCCGCTCATCTTTGTTTCTTTATAGCTTATTCTTGTAGAGGACGAGCTACTGTCATTTTTAAGCTCAATTCCCATATACGCTTTACCTGCAAGACATCCTGCCTGCGTATCAATAAATCCGCTGTAACGGCCGCCGACCTGGATATTTCCCGAAGTAGCAGTCAGCTTTGAAAACAATGATTTTTCATTACTGTCCATTTTCCATCTCATCCACTGATTCCACGGATCGTTATTTGTCTGATTACTTGACCAGAAGGTACGATAACCAAGCGGATAGCTTGAGTTGGAATTAGAAAATTTCGTATTTGAGCCGCTTCTCTTTTCGTCAATTTCTTTTCCCACGGAATTTGATGAATGCGAGCTGCCGTCATTTGCAAAGCTGCTGCTCTGTAAACGGAAGGTATTTATAAGAGAATCGGAATATTCCTTTACCGTAATTCCTGAAAGTGTCGCTGTTTCTTCAATAAATTCTTCCGATAATATAGCAGTCTCGCCGATAAGCTCCACCGCTTTTTCTGCAAGTACGTTTACGGGCAGTGAGCCGAAAAGAAGCGTTGTAGAAAGAAGCGTTGCAAGTATTTTTTTCTTTTTCATACAGGAATCCTCCTTTTTGTGTTTATATCCTTAAAAAAGCGGAAATATCATATTTATTTAATACATTATACCACAAGCCATGCAAAAAATCCACAAAAAAGTACTGATTAATTGTACATTTCTCCGTTTTGTATAGTATTGAAAACTTTTTTTGTGAAATATAAATAATTCTTTTTTGAACCCTCAAAAACACTTGTGTTTCCGATGTTTTTATGTTATAATTTTAACTAAATACAACAAAAGGAGAGATGTTTATGAGCTTTGATAAGATATTAAAGAGCATTTGTATAATTACAGCGTCGGTTATTGCATTCTCCGCAACAGTGGCAAGTGCCGCTTCGGATTTTGAAATGAACGTTTCAGGCGAATACAGTGCTGCAACCTGTGCGGAAAAGACAGAAATCGTAACCTTCGATGCACCGGTAAATGCAAGAGGCAAGCTTTTAAGCGTGGGATTACGTTTAGACAGTGTTCAGGGCAATGCACAGCTTTACCTTGACGGTACGGGCATATGTATAGATACAGATGTCTCAAAAACAGCGGATACCATTGTAAAAAGCGAGGGAACAAGAGGCGAGAGCGACAGCGGCTATTTTGCAACAGATAACACAAAAATCCACGCACTGCAGTTCTATATCCCGGATTCAAGCGATATTGTAACCATATTCCTCGACGGACGTATGATAGGCGACGAGCTTATAAATAACGTAACAGAAGAATTTACAGGGCTTTCAGCAGTCGTTTACGGACCCTTATCAAGGCTTTATGTAGACTACGTAAAGGTAGAGGCTATGCCGGGTACAATCACAGCGGCTTTTGCGGATGATGAAGCAATCAAGCAGCTTAAGGAGGACAATTATCCGGTTGTATATCTTGATGAAGGAGCAGAGCGTACAATCACAATGCCTGTAAGTGAGGGTGTTGATGAAAATCTGTTCAGCCACTGGGTGGATGCTGATGGTAACATTTATGATGAGAGCGATACGACACAGATAACCAAAACCACGATATTTACAGCGGTATACGATAATAACGGAACCACATACATCCCACCGGTTATCGGCGGACTTGTAGAGGTTTCGGAAAGATATTTCTATGAGGATTTCTACGATAAGGATGCAACTGCACTCACAGTGACTTTCTCGCCGTTAGGAAGAGTATATAATACCGTAACGGTATCTGCAGTTGAAGGAAAAACGCAGGATACATACGAGGCTCTGACAATTACAGGTACAACTATTGATACCGACGGCTATGTAAGATACGGAATAGTAATAGATGAAATTGTAGATGCGGACGCATTCACTGCTGCCGCTGCATTGCAGTAAGGAAATGGAGGGATAAAAATGAATATTTTTGAAAAACCGACAATAGCTATTGAACTGTTCTCGTTTGAGGAGGTTGTAACCACCTCCGGCGAACCGCAGAGAAAAAGTGCATATCTTGCTGCAATGGGAAATCTCGAATCAAAAGACATTGAAGAAGCGGCAACTGCCGTATTCGGATTTGAAAATGACCCGAACAGAAACTGAATCAGTACCCATATAGAAAACGCCGTCGGGACGGCGTTTTTTATTGCCAGTTCTTCTCTGTTTAAATAATCGCAGTGTTTTATCCGGCGTTTCTCAAGCTCGCTCACAAGCTCCGCCTTCATCTGCCCGCCAAAGACCACCGCAGACGGGTTGAGCAATTGCACAACCTCATTTAAAGATATTTTTCTCTTGCAAAAAGGAGCATTAAGATATACTCCGTCCGTACTTACCGGCATCGGCAGAATTACCGCATCCGCATCAAGTGCTTTTTCAAGCTCCGTCTCACACTGCTCCTCATCAAAACCGTACAGAGCCACCTCATATCCATCATCCGTAAACAGCTTTGCCGCGGTAAGCTGGCGAAGGGCGCCGCCTATAACCGAAATCCTTCTAAACATCCTCTCGCCTCCTGTTTTTGTATATATTATGCTTTTTCACCGCTTTGGGTGATAAAATTATAAACGCATAACGGCAGGTGTTTTTTGATGGGACGCCCGTCGTTCGCAAAAGA
>JAZQHZ010000104.1:0-3702 GCA_045540855.1 Clostridia bacterium | reverse complement strand
AATATGTTGATTTTTTTGACAGATGGTGATATAATATACTTACCACATACTATAATTTTATAATGGATTTCGGATATTTGCAGGAATATCTTTATTTGTGATATCTTTTTTTGATATTACACATCATTTTGTGTTTGTTAAAAACGCAGGCTTTTAATATTTCGATGATGTGTAAATATCTAAAAAGATTATAGTGTGTGGTAACCTTTAATCCAAGCTGCGTTTTTCTGCGTGGTATTGGATTGCAGTGCCACGCATTTTTTATTGCGTGAGATTATAGGGAAGGAGAAGCAATTTTACATAACACAAAATAAGAGGAAAGAAAGGAAGTTTATTATGAAGAAAATATTAAGTTTATTGTTGGTTGTTGTGATGGTGTTTGGTGTTTGTGGATGTGGTAAAAAGGAAATAAAATTAACGGTTACTGATAAAGAAGGTACAGTATCAGAAATGACAGTTAGCGAATTATATGAGGCAAAGCAAAATCAAGCACAGTTTAATAAGTTATACAATGGTGCAAAAGTTTCCTTTACAGGAACGGTAAAGAAAATTGAAACGAATTATAGAATAAATGATAGTCCTGTATATGATTCTATAACATTCGAAGAAAATCTTACTCTTTACACCGACCATCAAACAAATGTAATGGGAATGTCCCTGGACTTGACAGCATTTGGTTTTTCTGAAAGTATTTACGATTATTCCACAATAAATATAGGCGACAAACTTACTGTTAATGGTGGAAAAATATCTACATTTCCAGATAGTATAAGTATAGTGACTTGTGAAACACTTACTAAGGCTGAATAATAAAAAGGAGAAGGATTATGAACAAAAAAATATTTGCAATAAGTGGTATGGTTGTAAGTGCGTTACTTATCGTATTTGGAATTTTTGTATTTGCGGGAGTTTTTGGGCGTGCAAGTTTTAGTGTAGGTCCGGGCTACAATACAAGCTACGATTCAGGATACGCTGTGTTCGGTAATGATTATTATACATACACTGTAAATAATATGGCACAGTCGGCAGACGGTGCAATGTGGTCTGCGAGAAATCTTTGTCAGATTTCATTGTTTTTAAGTTCATTTTGCGGTATATTTACGATTGGTATAGGCTTGTTAGGCATTTGTGCCTTCGGTGTTGTTTTTGCAGGATGTGAGAGCACTCCGCAAAATTCTGTTATCACACCGGAAGAATCAGAAACGGTAGTTGAAGAGTTATGGATATGCAACAACTGTAATAGTCAAAATCCTACAAATGCTTTATATTGTCGAAATTGCGGAGAAAGCAAATAATTCATCATTTTTGTAATTCAACCGTAAATCGTATGTAATTGACATATATTGTCAAAAATGATACAATATTTATTGCAGATTCAGGAAACGGTAGCGGCTTCGGCGGCAACTAGGTTGTCTGCATCTCCGACACCTCTATGAAAGGAGGTGTTCTTTATGAGTGATATTCAAATTATTCTATTTTTAATATTGTTGATAATCATTTACATAAAAAAATAGTCGCTCCATCTGCAAATGGAACGACTAAAATAAATTTATAAGTTCTATTAGCGGAACGGTCAAACCGTTTCCTACTATCCGTATTATATCACAGATTAATATAGTTGTCAAGCAAAAAAGCGTTTCCGCAACGGAAACGCTTTTTGTATTATATATAAGCCAAATTACTTATTCATAGCCTCTTCAACAGCAACTGCGATAGCAACAGTCATACCAACCATCGGGTTGTTACCTGCACCAATTAAGCCCATCATTTCTACGTGTGCCGGAACTGATGATGATCCTGCAAACTGAGCGTCACTATGCATTCTTCCCATTGTATCTGTCATACCGTATGAAGCCGGACCTGCTGCCATATTGTCCGGGTGAAGTGTTCTTCCTGTACCGCCGCCTGATGCAACTGAGAAGTACTTCTTACCCTGCTCGATACATTCCTTCTTGTATGTACCTGCAACCGGGTGCTGGAAACGTGTCGGGTTTGTTGAGTTACCTGTGATTGATACGTCAACGCCCTCCTTGTGCATGATTGCAACGCCCTCACGAACGTCGTCTGCACCGTAGCAGCGAACCTTTGCTCTCTCACCGTTTGAGTAAGCGATTTCCTCTACTACTGCAAGCTCGCCTGTGTAATAGTCAAACTTTGTCTGAACGTATGTGAAACCGTTGATTCTTGAAATAATCTTTGCAGCGTCCTTGCCGAGACCGTTTAAGATAACTCTTAACGGCTCCTTACGTGCCTTGTTCGCACTCTTTGCAAGACCGATTGCACCCTCTGCAGCTGCGAATGACTCGTGACCTGCTAAGAATGCGAAGCACTTTGTTTCCTCTCTTAAAAGCATAGCGCCAAGATTACCGTGGCCGATACCAACCTTACGGTCGTCAGCAACTGAACCCGGGATACAGAATGCCTGTAAGCCTAAGCCGATTTTCTCAGCAGCCTCAGCAGCTGTCTTAACGCCGTCCTTGATAGCGATTGCTGCACCTACTGTGTATGCCCAGCCTGCGTTCTCGAAACAGATCGGCTGAATTTCCTTTGCCATTGCATACGGGTCAACACCCTTTGCCTTACAAATCTCTGCTGCCTCTTCGATTGAAGAAATGCCGTGCTTTGCAAGCTCAGCGTTGATCTGGTCTATTCTTCTTTCATAACTCTCAAATAATGCCATGATACTTGTCCTCCTATCGAATTATTCGTGTCTCGGGTCGAGAAGCTTAACAGCGTCATCTACTCTGCCGTACTGACCGCTTGCCTTCTCTAACGCCTCGTTAGCGTCCATACCCTTGCCGATCATTTCCATCATCTTGCCGAGGTGTACGAACTTGTAACCGATGATTGTGTCGTTCTCGTCTACTGCGATCTTTGTGATATAGCCCTCTGCTAATTCGAGGTATCTCGGACCCTTCTTTAATGTTGCATATGTAGTACCAACCTGTGAACGTAAGCCCTTACCTAAGTCCTCAAGACCTGCACCGATCGGTAAACCGTCCTCTGAGAATGCAGTCTGTGTACGGCCGTAAACGATCTGTAAGAAGAGCTCTCTCATAGCTGTGTTTATAGCGTCACAAACGAGGTCTGTGTTTAATGCCTCTAAGATTGTCTTGCCAACGAGGATTTCAGCAGCCATAGCAGCTGAGTGTGTCATACCTGAGCAGCCAACTGTCTCAACAAGTGCTTCCTGGATAACGCCCTCTTTAACATTTAATGTGAGCTTACAAGTACCCTGCTGCGGTGCGCACCAGCCGATACCGTGAGTTAAGCCTGAAATGTCTGAAACTTCCTTTGCCTGAGTCCACTTACCCTCCTGCGGGATGGGAGCCGGACCGTGATATGTACCCTTAGCTAAAGGACACATATTCTCTACTTCTGATGAATACTTCATAATATTACTCCTTTCCAAAGCTGTGGTAAAATGCCACTATACACTAATTATATCATATTTTACGGCGTTAGGCAATAGTTTTTAAGAAAAAATCGGATTTTGTTATGTTTGTTTAGTTTTTGTCAAAGTGTGAGGGAAATGATTGGATAAATTATTGTTTAGCGGCTTTGCCTTCCCCTTGAGGTGAATGTGGCACGAAGTGCCGGATGAGGTGGAAAATCCGACGGATGCTTCGCATCCTACACCTCACCACCGCCTGCGGCGGAGCCTCTCCTCAAGGAGAAGCCTAATATATAAACAATAATTTA
>JAZQHZ010000103.1:0-2608 GCA_045540855.1 Clostridia bacterium | reverse complement strand
ATCGGGTTTCA
Organism: Clostridia bacterium; assembly: GCA_045540855.1. Lineage (GTDB taxonomy): Bacteria > Bacillota > Clostridia > UBA1381 > UBA1381 > UMGS1958. The sequence goes on along the minus strand of JAZQHZ010000103.1, from coordinate 2,597 downwards.
TCCCGCCGCAACGGCTGGGCAAAGCGAAAGGGGATTTTTAAGGGGAAAACATCTTTTAAAATGTTTTCCCCTTAAACGGCATTCTTTTGCTTACTTTTCTACTGCTGTAGGTAGAAAAGTAAGTAGGGGTCCAACTGCATAACAATAAGCACTACATAAGCAGGGGACAACGTCCCGATGCACTGCAATAACAACATCCAGATAAACCCAAATTTATTCTTTACAATTCAAACCAAATATGCTATAATATAAATGCAACAAATTCTTAAATTTAATAGTCGAAAGCAAGTGTAGGATTTTTACTTTGGTAAAAATGTACGCTCTGTTTTCCTATGCTTTTTTCGGCTATTTAGGAATTTGTTGCAACTAAGTGAGCTGTACGTTTTTCGGTGTGCAGCTTGCTGCACACTTTTTTAATTGAAAGGAGGAACGTACTCAAAAAACGCACTTTCGTCATTGCCACATAACAATGTACCTTTCAAAGTACTGCAACATCAATGAAAAGAGGCGGTTTTTAAAACCGCCTCGCCGCATTTATACTATCTCTGCACCACTCTGGATGTCCTTTAATGTTGTCAATACACTTAATCCGTCCTCAAACTCTGCTGATAAAATCATTCCGCAGGATTCAAGGCCCATCATCTTTCTCGGCTTAAGGTTTGCAATAAAGATTACGTTCTTGCCGATAAGCTCTTCCGGTGTGTGGAATGCTGAAATTCCCGATAAAATCTGTCTTGTTTCGCTGCCCACCTCTAAAGTGAAGCGTAAAAGCTTCTTTGACTTCTTCACCGGCTCGCACTCTATTACCTTACCCACTCTTATATCAAGCTTCTCGAAATCCTCGAACTCGATATAGTCCTTGTACGGTGCAATCTCAATCTTCTTTTCCTGCTTTGCTTCCATTTCCGCATCAATTTCTGCAATCTTCTTTTCCGCATCAATTCTTGCAAATAACGGTGTAGCCTCGCCAACCTTTGTTCCTGCCTTTGTAAGACCGAATGCCTTAACACTTTCATAATCGAGTGCATCTGCATTAATCTGTGCCGCAATTGCATCGGCAGTTGTCGGCATATATGACTTTAAGAGTGCCGCAACAATTCTGATTGACTCAACAAGGTTATAGAGCACTGTGCCAAGTCTCGGCTTGTCAGCCTCGTTCTTTGCAAGCACCCACGGAGTTGTCTCGTCGATATACTTGTTCGCACGGTCAACAATCGCCCAGATTTCATCCATACTGTCTGCAACGTGAAGTCCCTTCATCTTTGCTTCAATCTTAGCAATCGCACCAGTTGCCACTGCCTTTAAGTCTGCATCAAATTCGCCCTCAACATCGCCCGATTGAATTTCGCCGTCAAAGTACTTGTTAATCATCGCAACCGTTCTGTTCACTAAATTACCAAGCTTATTTGCAAGGTCGCTGTTGAAACGGCTGATAAATACATCGTATGTGATTGTACCGTCCTGTGCAAACGGCATTTCGTGGAGTGAATAATATCTCACCGCATCAACACCGAAATGACGTACTAAATCCTCTGCATAAATCACGTTACCACGTGACTTACTCATCTTCTCCTCGCCCACGAGCATCCACGGGTGACCGAATACCTGCTTCGGTAAAGGCTCGCCAAGTGCCATAAGCATAATCGGCCAATAGATTGTGTGGAAACGTAAAATATCCTTACCGATGATATGCACGTCTGCCGGCCAGTACTTCTTATAAAGCTCGCCCTGTGTTTCGGGTGTGTAGTCAAGTGCTGTGATGTAGTTTGAAAGTGCGTCAATCCATACATAGATAACGTGTCCCGGATCGAATTCTACCGGCACGCCCCAAGTGAATGATGTTCTTGACACGCATAAATCCTGAAGTCCCGGCTTTAAGAAGTTGTTAACCATCTCATTCTTACGTGATTCCGGCTGAATAAATTCAGGATGCTCGTCTATATACTGCATCAGTCTGTCCTGATACTTTGACATCTTGAAGAAGTATGCCTCCTCCTTGGTTGTCTTAACCTCTCTGCCGCAGTCCGGGCAGAGGCAGCCGTCCTTTAACTGTGTCTTTGTCCAGAATGACTCACACGGTGTGCAGTACCAGCCCTCCTATTCACTCTTATAGATATCGCCCTGGTCATAGAGCTTCTTGAATATCTGCTGTACTGACTTTACGTGATAATCGTCGGTCGTTCTTATGAACTTGTCATAGCTTACGTTTAACATATCTGCAATGTCCTTAATCTGACCTGCGATATTATCAACGTGCTGCTGCGGAGTGATGCCCGCCTCCTCGGCAATCTCCTGAATTTTCTGACCGTGCTCGTCCGTACCTGTGAGGAAGAACACGTCCTTGCCGATAAATCTGTTAAAACGTGCGATTGCATCTGTTAAGATAATCTCATAAGTGTTACCGATGTGCGGTGTCTTTGAGGTATATGCAATGGCAGTGGTTATATAATATTTTTCCTTTTCCATTTTTGTTTTTGTCCTTTCTGTTAAATTATTGTTTATATATTAGGCTTCTCCTTGAGGAGAGGCTCCGCCGCAGGCGGTGGTGAGGTGTAGGATGCGAAGCATCCGTCGGATTTTCCACCTCATCCGGCACT
>JAZQHZ010000102.1:0-1531 GCA_045540855.1 Clostridia bacterium | reverse complement strand
AGATTTTCAAGAGGGAATTTCCCTCTTGAACGGCACTCTTTTTCGTTCTTTTTCTGTTGCTGATGACAGAAAAAGAACCGGGGATATACGACGCAAGCAATTAAAACTGAACGTCTTGGGGCAGAGCCCGTTTGAATCGTTCGGGCAAGTGCAAACTCCCCGATAAATTAAAATATTTTTAACAACGAAAAAATCACCATCAATTCCAAACAAAAAAGAGGATTAAATCCTCTTTTTTATAACAATGTCTTTCTTAATTCCTCGCCGCTTTCCTTGCATAAATATGCCGGTGCGATGTCAAATACGGTCTTTGCTCCGCTCATTCCTTCTTTGCTCATACGGTATGCCGCTCTTGCATATGCAATCAGCACCGAGGTTGTGAACTCCGGATTTGAATCGAGCTTTAAGCTGTATTCAATAAGGTTCGTGTTCTGGCTTTCCCAGCCTGTTCTGCCGCAACGGATTACCTTTCCGCCGTGCGGGATTCCCGAATGCTTTGCCTTTAACTCCTCTTCGCTGATAAATGTCACGGTTGTGTCATAGTCTGCGAAATAGTTCGGCATTGTCTTTATCTCGTTTTCAATTCTTGCGAGGTCTGCACCCTCCTCGGCTACTACGAAGCACTCTCTTGTGTGCTTTTCACGTGTTGTAAGCTCCGGATTTGCACCGCTTCTTACTGCTTCAAGTGCCGCCTCAACCGGAACGGTGTACTGTCTTGCATCCTTAACGCCCTCAATTCTTCTGATTGCGTCCGAATGTCCCTGGCTCACGCCCTTGCCCCAGAAGGTGTAGTCCTTGCCCTCGGGCAGGATTGCCTGTGCATAAAGACGGTTGAGTGAGAACATACCCGGATCCCAGCCCACCGAAAGGATTCCGATATTGCCGTTTTCCTTTGCAGGTGCGTCGATATTTGCGAAATGCTCCGGGATTCTTGCATGAGTATCAAAGCTGTCAACAACGTTGAAATACTTCACAAACTCCGGTGTCTGAACAGGAAGGTCAGTCGCACTTCCGCCGCACAGAATCATTACGTCGATTTTGCCCTTGAAATTTATAGCCTCGTCAACCGAATAAACTCCTACGCCCTCTGTCTGGATTTTAAGTGTAGACGGGTCACGGCGTGTGAATACAGCCGCAAGCTCAAGGTCGTCATTCTGCTTGATTGCACATTCCACACCCTTACCGAGGTTGCCGTAGCCGATAATTCCTATTTTAATACTCATTTTGTATCACTCCAATTAAAATGTATTTGTAGCTCACTACCCTTTTATTTTATCAGATTTTTTTGCTGATTACAATATTTTTATGTTCTGACGTCTCAATTTTTGTTATTTTGTTAGCATAGGGCAACTGTGGAAATTGATTTTTAATGATTTTTAACAACAGAGAGGAATAAATTAATGTTTATATATTAGGCTTCTCCTTGAGGAGAGGCTCCGCCGCAGGCGGTGGTGAGGTGTAGGATGCGAAGCATCCGTCGGATTTTCCACCTCATCCGGCACTTCGTGCCACCTTCCCCTCAAGGGGAAGG
>JAZQHZ010000101.1:0-7575 GCA_045540855.1 Clostridia bacterium | reverse complement strand
CCCCAGAGATGGTCCTCAACAAGGCGCGAACCCAAAGCCTGTGACCTTTCCCCTTTATTGTACATTTCACCGGTTATATATGGTGAACTTGGAAGATAAGGTCTGCCTATATCGTTGAGTTTAACGCATTTGGACAACACTTCACGTGTTAATGTATTGTCGTCAGGATTATATCCCGATGGACAACTGTCAACCTCGTTATCACCTGCCCACAGAATAATCGACGGATGGTTGCGAAGCTTACGAATGACAGCAGTAGCTTCCTTTTCAAGACTCTTTTTGAATGCTTCGTTTTCCGGATATGGTGCACATGCCATAGCAAAATCTTGCCACACCATTATTCCGTTTCTGTCACAGAAATCAAAAAAATCATGGTCCTCATATACATTTCCACCCCAGCAACGCAAAATATTACATCCAATATCTTTTGCAAGTTCAAGAGCAGGAGCATAGCGTTCAGCATCACGGCAGTGCATAGCATCTAATGGTACCCAGTTTGAGCCTTTGCAAAAAATTTCAACGCCGTTTATAATAATTTGAAATTGTCCGTCATCGTCACCTGTCGGATCTCGTCTTTCAAGTTCAACACTTCTTACTCCAAAACTTATTTTTTCCTGATGCACAAGCTTTCCTTGACTGAAAATTTTAGCAGTGCCGTCATATATATTCGGCTCTCCGTAGCCGTAAGGGAACCACAGTTTTACATTGTCGATGTGAAAGTTCATAACACCGGATTTTTTATTACACGTAATTCGCTTGGAAAAGCAACTGTCATCGCCGCAAGAAGCAGACAGCTCAATTTCAACATCTTTAAAATCATTCCGGTCAAATTCAAAAATGTAAAAAAAACTGCAATCCGCATCTTTTGCCTTAAAAAAGGTTTGCGAAAAATAAATACTGTCGCGGATTTCAAGTTTTATATCACGCCAAAGACCTGCCGTTACAAGTCTTGGCATGATATCCCAACCATAGCTGTGTGGAGCTTTACGAATATGTCTTGCTTCAATATTAACAGGATTATTCAATATATTTACGGTATAGTCAAAATTATCTGCCTCAATAACGGCAGATTTAATATGTACGGTTAAAACATTTTCTCCGTCTTTGAGAAAATCATCCACCATAAATTCATGACGAATAAACATATTATCGCTTTCACCGATTTTGGTACCGTTTAAGAAATATTCGGCAAGGCAGTCAACGCCTTCAAACACCAAAAATACATTTTTTCTTTCGTTAGGTGCTTGAAAACGTCGTTCATACCACCATTCATAGCTTTCGTATTTTTCGGCAGCGACAATATTTTCGCCCATGTATATGTCTTTTGGAAGATATCCCTGTTCAGACAAATCAAGCTGCACACATCCGGGAACAGTGGCTTCAAGCGAAATCGGGATTTCTTCCGAAATCTGCGGTTTTCCGGTAAGGTTCCATTTACCGTTTAAGGATATAGTTTTCATAATTCACCTCTTTAGTTTTTTTATTTTATTTTATACTATTTACAAAGTAATAACAATTTTAAAACACAGAAATATATACGGTTTTTTAAGATTTTTCTTTACAATAATGAAATTTACGTGTATAATAAATTTAGCTGGACTGAGAAAGGAGTGGTGTATATCAATACTTTAAAAACGCATCAAAGACTCAATATTCCTAACAAAAAGCATTTAGTTGTTAATGAGCACACTGTAACAAGCAACCATCCATTGCATTGGCACAGTTTTTTTGAACTTGAAATCATTTTATCCGGAGCTGGAAAATATATAATCAATGATGTGGAGTATGACATTTCATCAAACAATGTATTTCTTTTATCAACAACCGATTTTCACTATATTGAAACTGACAAAACAATAAAACTGATCAATATTTCTTTTGATGAAGAAGTGATTGATGAAAAGAATCTCTTATTTCTTATGTTTTCCAAAACTGAAAAGGCTTACACTTTTTTGCCAGATGAACAAAAACGTCTGATAAAAGCAGCAGAATTATTAGAACACGAATACCGTACACATGGTGACTGTCAACGACAGCTTTTGCACTATATATTAAACTGCATTTTTAGGAAAAATCCTAATCCATACCCTAATGCATTTTATGGTGAACATTATCATGGGATTAAAAAGGCGGTTGTATATATGGAGATGCATTTTAAAGAAAAAATAACTCTTCAGATGCTTGCCGAGCAAGCCGGCTATCATCCGGCTTATTTCAGCGAACTATTTAAAAAATGTACCGGCGAAACCTACATTTCAGCATTAAATAAATTGCGCATCGGATATGCTCGTACTCTTTTAGCAAACGGGTTTTCTGTATCCCAATCCTGTTTTTTGTCCGGATTTTCATCACTCTCCAATTTTGGTGAGATTTTTAAAAAGTTTTGTCACATGTCTCCTCGTGAGTATTCAAAAGCATCCCGAAAACAAGGCCATGGAGACGTTGCATTGTAAAAGTAATAAAAAATATAATTTAAACGAAACACGATAAATAAATGATATACATAATAAGTAAAGTGAGCTGTGTCAAATACACCAGACTCAAAAATAATTTAATACAAAATAAACAAGAACCGAATTTGTTAAAAAAATCAATTTAATAAATTTGGTTCTTGTAATCTTCAGTGCGAAAATTGACAGATTATCAGAAAATAACAGGAAAAGCGTAGGATTATGTGTTTTTATGACACACAGTCCTATGCTTTTTCTATATAGCAAACATATTTATTTGTCAAACAAATTTAAAAGCTTTTTGGGAATTTATGTAAATTTATAAAGTGTAATATCTATAAGACCACCATAATCAAGAAAAATACGTAGGTCAAATGAATGTATATAAATTTTTTAGAAATATTTTTTTCAAACTGGGTAAGAACTGCGGAGTTTGAGTGTTATAATAATATTTGATATCAATTTTATTAATTCCTAAGAACAGCTTAGGGATTAAGTGTTATAATTACAATACAAAGAAAGCCGCAGAAGATAACGCTGAGGCAGTATAAACAGCAAACAAATACGTTCTTATATAGATGAGCCACGGATTGGATACGCCATGACGCAATAGAGCCGAGCGAGAAATATCTACAATCGAAATCAATGTTGCAAATTGAACGGCGATGATGCTATATCGGTATAATGATACTTCTGCTGAGTCCAAGCCCGAGCGTTAAAAGCGTCGCAGGCAAGACAGCAGTCCGGGCGGATGCCGGGAAGGTGAGATTCCTATGGAGCAGTTGAGCAAGCTGCCGTTTGTTTGCTTGGAAGGGATAAGGAGGAGACAATGGAAAAAGAAGTGGCAATTAGTGAACGATTTTTATTGACTGTTAAAGAAGCATCAATATATTTTAATATAGGGGAAAATAAGATGCACAGAATAGCAAATGATTATATAGGATCGGAGTACAAATTTATAATACAAAACGGTAATCGGACTATGATAAACCGTAAAAAGTTCGAGGAATTTCTGAATGAAAGTACATCGATTTAAAAATAAATTAAAAAAAGTCATATTTACAGTGGAAATTATGCCTTAGTTGTGATATAATACTATTGCACTAAGGCTTCTTTTGCGAAAGGAGCATAAAATGAGTGAAAAAAGACGAGACAATAAAGGTCGAATATTACGAAACGGTGAGTGCCAGCGCAAAGATGGAATGTATCAATATGACTATGTCGGATTAGACGGAAAGCCGAAATGCGTGTATAGTTGGAAGCTGGAAGAAACTGACATACTTCCTCGTGGAAAAAGAAAATGTAAGTCTTTGAGAGAAAAGGAACTGGAGATAGAAAGAAATCTGAATGACGGGATTATATCTTACGGTAAAACGTTAACTGTGGTAAAGCTTGAAAATGTGAAAAAAGAGGTAAGAAATCTTGAAAAAGCCGTCCTGTAAATTCGGAAAAATTGATGAATTTACAGAGAAATTTACAGGAAATGACCATAAAAATACAGGGCAAAACGTGTCAATTCATAAGATTTTTGAAAAAATATTAAAAATTGAAAATGCTGAAAAACCCAGTAAATACGGGTATTTCGGGAGGTTTTTAGGAAATGATAAAAGTATTATTCGTCTGCCACGGCAATATTTGCCGTTCGCCGATGGCAGAGTTTGTTTTGAAGGATATGGTGAAGAAACGCGGTATGGAGGACGATTTTTATATCGCCTCCGCTGCGACAAGCACCGAGGAAATCAGCAACGGTGTGCATTACGGCACACGCAGAAAGCTTAGTGAGGTAGGCATCAGCACAGCAGGCAAAACTGCGGTGCAGATGACAAAAAGCGATTATGATAAATATGACTACATAATCGGTATGGATACGTGGAATATGCGTAATATCAACCGTATTATCAAGTCAGATCCGCAGGGCAAGGTATATAAGCTATTGACCTTTGCAGGACGTGGCGATGATGTCGCAGATCCGTGGTATACGGGCGATTTTGAGGCGACCTATAAGGACGTGGTTGAAGGCTGCGCTGCCTTTCTGGAGGAGATTTTATGAAAATTTTATGCTTTGGAGATTCAAATACCTGGGGACACAATCCGATAGACTGTTCACGTCTTGAAAAGCCGTGGTCAAGGGTTTTATCGGCGATTCTTAGCGATTGCGAAATAATTGAGGACGGCGTGTGCGGCCGCACTACCTCATATGACTTTCCGGGCGAGGAAGGTAAGAACGGCATAGTGTCGTTTAATGAATACATTGAAGCCGGCAACGGTGCGGATTTGCTTGTTGTGATGCTCGGCACGAATGATACGCTTAATTATTTTAAGAAAAATGCAAAGGAAAGTGCAGATAATCTGCGTGAATATATTCGACTGTGGAAGGAGAGATTCGGCACAAAGGTGCTTGTGATTTCGCCTGTGCATATTACAAACTGTGCACTAAGACACGATACGTTTTCACAGTTGTATTCGCACGATTCGGTTGTGACCTCGCACCAATTTGCGGCGGAATATGAAAAAATGGCAAATGAAGAGGGCGTTGAGTTCCTTGATGCATCGCTTTATGCCGAGCCGGACAGTGCGGACGGAATCCATCTTTCGCCCGAGGCACACGAGTTTCTGGCGAAGGCAGTGGCGGATAAAATAAGGAGTATGGAATAATGGCAAGGGCAGAAAATCAGAAAGTGAAGCTTCTTGTTCTCAAGGAAATATTTGAGAGAAAAACTGACGAAGAGCATCAGCTGACGATAAACGAGATAATTGATGAGCTTGAAAAAAACGGAATAAACGCAGAGCGAAAAAGCCTCTATCGTGATATTGAGCTGTTGAAGGATTACGGTATGGACATATGCTCGCAGCGTGCCAAGCATTACAGCTATTACCTTGCACAGCGCAGCTTTGAGACGGTGGAATTAAAGCTGTTATCCGATGCGGTGGCAGCATCGAAATTTATACCGAAGCGGCAAAGCACAAGGATTGTGAAAAAGCTCGGAATGCTCACCAATGAGTACAACGAGGACAGGCTCAACCGTCAGCTTTATACGGAGAAAAGCTCGAAAGAGGAAACAAGCAGTATCTATTACAACATTGATGCGATATATAACGCAATTGATGACGATTGCAGAATCAGCTTCAAATACTTTGATTACAACGAGAAAAAGCAAAAGGTATTCCGTCGTGACGGCGGAAGCTACATAATGAGCCCGTGGGCACTGGTGTGGAATGACGGTATGTATTATCTTGTGGGCTATGACAGCGATTCCGAGATTATACGTCATTTCAGGGTTGATAAAATGGATTCAACTGCTCCGGTGAGTGAGAAAAGGGACGGCAAACGTGCATTTCGTGACTTTGATATGGACAGCTATACCAAGTCGCATTTCGGAATGTTCGGCGGTAAGGAACGCACGGTTGAAATGCTGTGCCATAATTCGCTTGCAAATATAATTATTGACCGCTTCGGCAAGAATGCAGTGCGTTTTTACGAGGCGGACAGTGAGCATTTCAATGTTAATGTGCAGGTGGTAATAAGCCCGGTATTTTTATCGTGGGCGATGGGCTTTGGAGAAAAGCTTGTTATAAAGGCTCCGGCAGATGTTAGGAGAAGCATAAAAGAAATGGCAGATACTCTGGCAAAAATTTATAAGGATTGAGAGGAAAAGGGACATGAAAAAGATTATTATTGCATTGTCGGCAGCGGCAATGCTTATGGGAACAACTGCATTGGCAAATGACGTAAAGGTAGAGGTAAACGGAAGTGTGCTTGATATGGAAGCACGAATTGTGAATGACAGAACGCTTGTGCCGTTAAGGGCGGTGTCAAATGCACTGGGCTGTGGCGTGGCGTGGAATCCGGATACGAGAGGAATTACAATAGTGCGTGCAGGCGAGGATGTGGAAAATGACATATATATGATGCTTTCGTGGATTGATAAGCCCAGAGCATTCAAAATGTCGGGAGCGGCACTTGAGAGCGGAGCGGTAATGGACGTTGCACCGCAGATTATTGAGGACAGAACCTTCGTGCCGTTGCGTGCAGTGGCAGAGCTGTTCGGTGCAGAAGTGTCGTGGAACGGGGACACGAGAACTGCAATTATAGAGGATGAAATGCCGCAGCTTACATATACTGATGCAGATGCAGAAACTCTTGTTGTTTACGAAAAAGCAATGAGCGAGGTATATGATCAGTATGACAGATATTTAAAGGGCGAGAGCGAAAAGATAAATGCGACTATCACTCTTGATGATGAGAGCAAGATTGAGCTTGAATTATATCCTGAGCTTGCACCGGTGACGGTTGAAAATTTCGTGTCCCTTGCAAAGAGCGGATACTATACCGGACTTACATTCCACAGAGTTATAAAGGATTATATGATTCAGGGCGGCGGATATTATGCTAACGGAAACGAGCCTGATATTATGCTTACTCCGATAACGGGTGAGTTTTTACAGAACGGAATTTTAAACTTTATTCCGCATACTGAGGGTGTTATTTCAATGGCAAGAACTGATGTGAATGACAGTGCAACAAGCCAGTTCTTCATTATGCACAAGACCTCGCCGCACCTTAACGGTAATTATGCCGCATTCGGTAAGGTTACATCGGGAATGGATGTTGTAAATAAGATTGCAGTAGTTGAAACTGATGCAAATGATGAGCCGGTTGAAGCGGTTATAATAAAGAGTATAGAAATCAAATAAGGGGACACGAAAATGAACAAACCTGAATTATTGGCTCCGGGCGGAAGTCTGGAGAAGCTTAAAACTGCCATTGAATTCGGAGCCGATGCGGTATATATAGGCGGTGAAGCATTCAGCCTGAGAGTGGCGGCGGAAAATTTCACACACGATGAGATTGTAGAGGGCTTGAAATTTGCCCACGACAGAGGCAAGAAGGTATACCTGACTGCGAACATAATTCCGCACAATGACGATATTGCGGAGTTTGAAAGGTTTATAGAGGAAATGCGTCCTCTGGGTTTTGACGGAATACTCGTTTCTGATCTGGGTATGTTTGAGGTGGTTAAGGAAAAGGCTCCCGAAATCCCGATTCACATAAGCACTCAGGCGAACAATGTAAACTGGAGAAGTGCATTGGCGTGGTATAAGATGGGTGCAGAGCGAGTAGTTG
>JAZQHZ010000100.1:0-3173 GCA_045540855.1 Clostridia bacterium | reverse complement strand
AGAAAATTTTGCAAAATGCCTTGCAAAATTTGATTATTTATGTTATGATATATATATCTAAGTTTATGAAAAAATATATTCATATAAAGGAGAGAAATTTTATGAGAAAGACATTAAAGAGAATCGGTGCATTCTCAGTGGCTCTTGCTCAGGTTGCGGCAATCGGTATCACAGTGCCGACTACTGCTTCAGCAGCAAGCCCGATTACTCGTAACATGGAAAACCTCGACAGAGGTGTTGTTGCGATGAAGGTTGCCAACGGTACATACATCTCATGGAGAAGACTGGCGACAGAGCCGGAAAACACAGTTTTCCAGCTTTACAGAAACCAGGAGCTTGTAACCGAGGGTGCAATCACAAACTTTTCAGACCCGAACGGTAATTTAGGTGACAATTATACTGTTGTATGCAACGGTACAATGTCAGACCCGGCTCCGGTATGGGCAGATAATTATATCGAGATTCCGTTAAGAGAAACTCCGAAGAGTGAAACAATGCACACAGACCGTAACGGTATGTACTACGGTACATATACACCGGGTGACGGTTCATATGCTGACCTTGACGGCGACGGCGAGTACGAAATTCTTATGCTCTGGAATCCGCCGGATGCGAAGGACGCTGCTTCAGGCGGTAGAACAGGTAAGGTATATCTTGACGCATATAAGCTTGACGGTACATTTATGTGGACAATCGACATGGGCTATAACATCCGTGCCGGTGCACACGATACTATGATTTGTGCGGCTGACTTCGATAACGATGGTGCGGCTGAGGTTATGTTAAGAACATCAGACGGTACAGTTGACGGTCAGGGCAAGGTGATTGGTGATGCTTCAAAGGGTGAAACCTATGAAAATTCATGGGCTGCATTAAACGGTGGTAAGAACTTACAGGGACCGTTATATGTAACCTGCTTCGACGGTGAGACAGGTGCAGCAATTGACACTGTTGACTATCATCCGCAGAACACAATCGGTTCAATGGAAACATCACTCTCATTCGGTGACGACTTCGGTAACCGTTCAGAGAGATATAATGCAACAATTGCATGGATTGACGGTGTTACTCCGTCAGTTGTATTCGCACGTGGATACTACGGCGGTAAGAACGGCAGACAGAGACAGGCAGCAGCAGCTTACGGCTTAAAGGGCGGCAAGCTTGTTCAGCACTGGGCATACGACACAGAAGGAAATGCAGAGAATTACAAGTTCGTTATGAACGGTAACCACAATATTGAGGCGGCTGACGTTGATGGCGACGGCAAGGACGAGGTTTCAAACGGACCGCTTTTCTGGGATGATGACGGAAAGATTTTATGGTGCTCAAACCTTCTCCACGGTGATGCAATGCACATTGGTGACTTTACGCCGGAGAATGAAGGACTTGAAATTGTAACAGTTCGTGAGTGTAGCGGTATGCAGGTTGGCGAAGGTACAGAAGCATACAAGATGGGACTTCAGGATGCGATAGGTATCAAGGATCCGTCACTCACAGTTTTAAACTGGGGTATTTCAATGCAGGATGCAAAGACAGGTAAGTTCCTTCAGGCTTATCCGGGCTCAAAGGATACAGGTCGTGGTATTGCAGCGAACATCGGTTACGGCGACAGCTACTACATTATGTGGGGTGCCGGCGGTACAGGCTACCACGATGATAAGGGTACAGATGTAGGTAACCTTGGTCTTTCAATGAACGGTAGAATCTACTGGGATGGAGACTTACAGTCAGAGCTTCAGGATCACAAGGGTGCAGGTAAGGAAATTGCTATTTCAAAGTATAATGACTCAATCAAGAAGGCTGAGGATTTATTTGTTCCGGCAGGCACACACTCAATCAACTCAACAAAGGGTAATACAAATGGTCAGGGCGATATGCTCGGTGACTGGAGAGAAGAGTTTGTAACATATGTAATTACAGACGAGACTTCAGAAACAAACAAGATGACTGTAAAGGGTAATTTTGATTTGGATGTTGAGGTTGAGGTTAAGAGAACAACATACCAGTATGCTTTAAGATTATACACAACAAACATTCCGACAGATTACAACTTCTATACATTAGCACACGACGGCGTTTACAGAAATGCATCAGGTGCATATAACAACTGTTATAACCAGCCGCCGCACGTAAGCTGGTATATGAACGATAAGATTGCTAACTCACCGTATACAAAGCAGCCGGCTGCTAACGTTAAGCTCGTTGCAAACAAGTATACAGCTCCGGCATTCAATGCTTCAGCATTACCGGCAGCAGGTGCAGTAGTAGCTCCGGTTACACCGGTTGCTCCGGTAACACCGTCAGCAAGTGACATCACAGTTAAGCTCAACGGTACAGCTCTCGCATTTGACGTATCTCCGCAGATCATCAATGACAGAACAATGGTTCCGATGAGAAAGATCTTCGAGTCAATGGGTGCAACAGTTAACTGGGATGATGCAACAAGAACAGTTACATCAACAAAGGGTGCAACAACAATTTCAATGACAATTGACAATCCGACAATGACAGTAAACGGCAATGCAGTAGTATTAGACAGTGCTCCGCAGATTGTAAATGACAGAACACTCGTTCCGGTAAGAGCGATTGCAGAGTCATTCGGATCAACGGTTGATTGGGATGGAAATACAAAGACAGTAACTATTACAGATTCAGCTGAGGCTGCTCCGTCAGCACCGGCTGCACCGGCAAAGCCGGCAGTAGCATTCACAGGCTATGAGGCTGCTCCGTCAGTTCCGGACTACGCAGTACAGACAGGTGCAACAGCATACTCATTAGGTATGATAGGCTCAAATGTATTACAGGGTGTTTATAAGTTTGATATCACAGGCTACCTCGGATACATCCAGCTTATGACAGACTTAGGTTATGCAAAGACAGTTTCAGGTAAGGAAACAACATTTATCGGCTCAGATGCAACAGTAGTTGTAACAGAGGGTGCAGATACTGTAACAGTAAAGGTTATTAAATAACTCCAAAAGAGGTGTCGCTTAGCGACGCCTCTTTTTTGTGCGTGGTAAATTTGAATTTATCGGGGTGTTTGCACTTATCCAAACGATTCAAACGGGCTCTGCCCCAAGACGTTCAGTTTTAATTGCTCGCAACGTATATCCCCGGTTCTTTTTCTGTCATCAGCAACAGAAAAAGAACGAAAAAGAGTGCCGTTCAAGACG
>JAZQHZ010000099.1:0-12601 GCA_045540855.1 Clostridia bacterium | reverse complement strand
CGGATATGTTAAACGAAGGTGACTGCCTTATTTTAAACGATACAAAGGTACTTCCTGCACGTCTTTACGGAGCGAAGGAGGATACAGGCGGTGCGATTGAATTTTTGCTGTTACACAAGCATACACTTGATACATGGGAGGTAATCTTAAAGCCGGGCAGACGTGCAAAGCCGGGTGCGAGATTTGTGTTCGGTAACGGTGAATTAAAGGCGGAAATTCTTGATGTGGTAAACGAAGGAAACCGACTTGTACGCTTTGAATATGAAGGCGTGTTTGAAGAGGTTTTAGACAGATTGGGCGAGATGCCGCTGCCGCCGTATATCACAAAAAAGCTTGAGGACAAGGACAGATATCAGACGGTATATGCAAAAAATCCGGGCAGTGCCGCTGCACCGACGGCAGGTCTGCACTTTACACCGGAGCTGATGGAAAAAATCAGGGCAAAGGGTGTAAATATTGGCTATGTGACATTGCACGTAGGATTGGGAACCTTCCGTCCGGTAAAGGTTGATGACGTAAACGAGCATAAGATGCATTCGGAATTTTACGTGCTGCCGCAGGAAACTGCAGAGCTGGTAAACCGTACAAAGGCGGCAGGAAAAAGGGTAATAAGCGTAGGAACAACCGCAACAAGAACACTCGAAACCTGCGGTATGAGCGGCGGTGAGCTTAAGGAAGCCACGGGCTGGACGGATATATTCATATATCCGGGCAAGCAATTCAACGTGATTGATGCACTGATTACCAACTTCCATCTGCCGGAATCAACACTAATAATGCTCGTAAGTGCATTGGCAGGCAAGGACAACGTAATGGCGGCATATGAAGAGGCAGTAAAGGAAAAATACAGATTCTTTTCATTTGGTGATGCGATGTTTATTTATTGACAAAAATGCGTATTTGGTGTATAATAATTATGTGAGGGAATCAATATGGTAGTAAAATATTCTAAAGATGCATTGAAGTTTTTAAGTAAGCTGGATACGAAATCTGTTAACAGAATACGTACAGCAATTAAGGGTTTGCTTGAAAATCCTCCGATAGGTGATATAAAAATGATGCAGGGATATGATGACGGCAGAAAGCGTCTCAGAGTAGGATCGTGGAGAGTAATATATAAATATACTTCGGATGGAGAGCTTGAAATTTTACTGGTAATTGACATTGGTAATAGAGGAGATATTTATAAATAAGGAGGCGGATGTTATGTCAGAAATAGTTATGGATGCAGCGCGTTTGATGGAAATGCTGCCGGATTCTGATAAAAGCTTTGCATACGAGTTTATAAAGAAGCTGGTGCTTGCGTGGGATCCGGATTTTACTAAGGTTACGGAAGAAGAAGCAAAAAGAATTTCACAGGCAGAAAACAGCGGGTATATCAATGATGATGATATTGATTGGGATAATCTTTCACAAATATGTATTTAATCATCCATTAAAGAACAACTGCACACTGCAGTTGTTCTTTTTATGAAATATCAACAATATCGCTTGACATTCCTGACAAATTATAGTATAATATAAAATAGTAAATTATAAATGTGTAACAACACAAGCAGGAGGATTTTTTATATGAAAGCAAAGTATAAAAGAGTACTTCTCAAGGTAAGCGGCGAAGCTCTTGCAGGAGCTAACGGCTTCGGACTTGATGAGAAGACGATTGATGATATTTCAAAGAATATTAAAAAGATTGTTGATATGGGTGTTCAGGTTGCCATCGTTGTAGGCGGCGGTAATATCTGGAGAGGCAGAAGCAGTGAGAATATGGACAGAACAAGAGCTGACCATATGGGAATGCTTGCGACTGCAATAAACTCATTGGGACTTTGTTCAAGTCTTGAAGCACAGGGTGTGCCGACGAGAGTTCAGACAGCCATTGAAATGCGTTCAGTAGCAGAGCCGTATATCAGAGGCAAGGCTGAGAGACATATGGAAAAGGGCAGAGTTGTAATATTCGGTTGCGGAACAGGTAACCCGTTTATGTCAACAGACACAGCTGCAGCTTTAAGAGCAGTTGAAATGGAGGTTGATGTAATTCTTCTTGCGAAGAAGGTTGATGCGGTATATGACAGCGACCCGAATATCAATCCGGATGCAAAGAAGTTTGACAAGCTTTCATTCAGCGACATTCTTTCAAAGAATCTCGGCGTAATGGATTCAACAGCAGCATCACTTTGCCGTGACAATAATATGCCGATTTTAGTGTTCGGTCTTAATGATCCGGAAAACATCGTAAGAGCTTGTAAGGGCGATAAGATTGGTACATTGGTAAACAAAGAAGGTAAGTAATTTTACATAAATTTAAGGAGGACAAATAAATGGGAAAATATCCTGAAATTGAAGCAAAAATGGAAAAGAGAATAAACGGTTACGCATCGGAGTTAAAGACAATCCGTGCAGGACGTGCAAGTGCATCGGTTTTAGATAAGGTTGCAGTTGAGTACTACGGTACAATGACACCGATTAATCAGGTGGGTGCAATTTCATCACCGGAGCCGAGAATGCTCGTTGTACAGCCGTGGGATGCTACTATTTTAAAGGACATAGAAAAGGCAATCAATAAGTCAGATATAGGTATCACACCGCAGAATGACGGTAAGGTTATCCGCCTTACATTCCCGCCGTTAACAGAGGAAAGAAGAAAAGAGCTTGTTAAGAAGGTTAAGGTTTATACTGAGGAAGCAAAGGTTGCAGTTCGTAATGTAAGACGTGATGCAATGGATTTATATAAGACTCAGAAGAAGAATAACGAAATTACCGAGGATGATTTAAAGGGTATTGAAAAGGATATCCAGGATCTCACAGATAAGTATATCAAGGAGATTGATTCAATCTGTGCAGATAAGGAAAAGGAAATTCTCGAGGTTTAATTTTGGTGGTTTTAGGAGGGCGGAGGACAAAGTGCCGCCCTCTTTTATTACATACTGCCCACGGAGGTTATAATGTTTAAATTTTTTGGTAAAAATAAGAAGATAGACAACGAAATAGACTTAAACAATCTGCCGCAGCATATAGGAATCATTATGGACGGTAACGGCAGATGGGCAAAAAAGAGAGGACTTCCCAGAAGTGCAGGACACAAAGCGGGAGCAGAGTCACTGAAGAAAATTATCACTGAAGCGAACAATTTAGGCGTGAAGTATGCAACAGTATATGCGTTCTCGACCGAAAACTGGAAAAGACCGCAGGCTGAGGTGGACTACCTGATGAGCCTGCTTATGGACTATCTGATAAACGCAGAAAAAACTCTTGCAGGTGAAAATGTGGTGGTACGTGCAATCGGTTCAAGAAAAGAGCTGTCTGAGGAAATGTGCCGTCAGATTGAAAAGACTGAAGAATTCACGAAAAACAATACAGGAATCGTAATGAACATCGCTTTAAACTATGGCGGCAGAGAAGAGCTTGTAAATGCCACAAAGGCGATTTGTGAGAAGGTTAAAAACGGCGAAAAGGATATAGAGGATATCTGTGCCGATGATATAGACAACAATCTCTACACGGCAAATCAGCCGGATGTAGATTTAATGATACGCACAAGCGGCGAACAAAGAATATCAAACTTTATGCTCTGGCAATTGAGCTATGCGGAAATGTGGTTTACCGATAAGCTTTGGCCGGATTTCAAGCCTGCTGATTTACGTCAGGCAATAATTGATTTCCAGAACAGAGGCAGACGCTTTGGCGGAGTATAACTTGAAAGGTGAATTAAGATGTTAACAAGAATAATTACGGCATTGGTGGCAATTGCCATTTTTGCGGCAGTTGTTGCACTGAATCCGATTGTATTGCAGGCAGCCCTCATCATAGTGGTTATCGCAATGCTTTATGAGTGCAATCAGGTTATGACAAAGTCTGTATGCACAAAGGCAGCATCATTTATCAGTGCAATCCTCGTAATGACCGGAATGGCAATAGGAGAAGCGGCACCGTTTATAGTAGTGTCGATTATGCTGTTTATGGCACTGACGGTATTTCTGCATGGAAAAATCGACCATAAGGAAATATTTTCGGTTGCCTTTATGAGCATATATATTTCATTGTTTATGTCATATATAGGCTTGTTGAGAACAGGATACGGACTCTGTGCTATGCTTACGGTTTTTGTGACGGCATGGGGCTCGGATACGGGAGCATATTTTGCAGGCTCATTCTTAGGAAAGCATAAGCTTATACCGCACGTCAGCCCGAAAAAGACCGTAGAGGGTGCAATCGGCGGTATGATAGCGGCAATGCTGTTATGTCAGCTTCTGCTCTTTGCAGCAATTGCATTTGATAAAAATATTGCGTCATTGGAAGGGATGAGCGGATTTGTGAAAATCGGTGCAATAGGAATAATCGGCTCGGCACTTTCACAGCTTGGCGACCTCGTTGCATCAGCCATCAAGCGTGATTGCGAGGTGAAGGATTACGGAACGATATTCCCCGGACACGGCGGATTTATGGATCGTTTTGACAGCGTGGTTTTCGTTGCACCGCTTATATACTATATGATAACACTTCTGTAAAGCGGAATATAAACATAAAAAGGAAGATATAATAAATGGTAAAGAAAATTTCGATTTTAGGCTCAACGGGCTCAATCGGTACACAGACATTGGATGTAGTGCGTGAATATCCGCAAATCAAGGTTGCGGCAATAAGTGCAAATTCCAATATTGATTTACTGGAGGCACAGGCAAGAGAATTTATGCCTGAGCTTGTCTGCGTTATGAATGAGGAAAAGGCAAACGAGCTTAAGGTACGTCTTGGAGATACACCGATAAAGGTTTTGGGCGGCAGAGAAAGCCTTATTGATGCGGCAACAATCGAAAGTGCTGATACGGTTGTAACGGCAGTGGTAGGAATAAGCGGCTTGCGTCCGACTATTGCGGCGATTGAGGCTGGCAAAAACATAGCACTTGCAAATAAGGAAACACTTGTAACCGGCGGACATATCGTAACAGAGCTTGCAAAAAAGCACAACGTAGCACTTTTACCGGTAGATAGCGAGCACAGTGCAATTTTCCAGTCTTTAAATGGCAGATACAAAGAAATAAAGAACATAATTCTAACGGCATCGGGCGGTACATTCTACGGCAAAAAGCGAGAGGACTTAGTAAACGTAACACCGCAGATGGCTTTGAAAAACCCGAATTGGGATATGGGTGCAAAGGTAACAATTGACTCGTCAACACTCGTTAATAAGGGCTTGGAGGTTATCGAAGCGAAGTGGCTTTTCGGTGTGGATATAGATCAGATTAAGGTTATAGTCCACCGTCAGAGTGTATTGCACAGTGCGGTTGAATTTGTTGACAACGCAGTGATTGCACAGCTTGGTGCACCCGATATGCGTTTGCCGATTCAGTATGCACTGACCTATCCGGACAGACTTCCTATGAAGGATAACGAGCTTGATTTATTAAAATACGGATCGCTCACCTTTGAGGAGCCGGACACAGAGACCTTCTATGCACTTGAGCTTGCAAAGAAGGCGGGCAGAGAGGGCGGCTTATTGCCGACAATATTCAACACAGCCGATGAAGTGGCGGTAGAGAAGTTTATGAAGGGTGAATTATCGTACCTTGGCATAAGCGAATTTATCGCAGAAGAAATGGAAAGATTCAAAAACATACAGAATCCGACGATTGATGAAATCTTAGCGGCAGATGCCGAGGTTCGCAATCACGGATAAATCGGAGGTGTAAGATTGGCAACAGCGATAACCACTGCAATAGTAACAATACTTATGTTTTTAGTGATGGTATCCTTGCACGAGTTCGGGCATTTTATCGTCGGCAGATTGCTGGGATTCCGTATTTTAGAATATGCAATAGGCTTTGGACCTGCACTGTTAAAGAGCAAAAAAACAGAAACGGAGTATTCGCTTCGTGCAATACCATTAGGCGGATTCTGCCGCTTTGACGGTGAAGATACGGAAAGCGACCATCCGGGTGCATTTTATAAGCAGGCAGTATGGAAGAGAATGCTTGTTGTAATGGCAGGCGGAATTTCAAATGTGATATTGGGATTCATATTATTTTTAATAATAGTTCCGATGAGCTCACCTGTGGCAACGAACACCGTCAGAAATGTGGTAGAGCACAGCTATGTCGCACAGGCAGGACTTATGGCGGGTGACGTGGTTGTTTCGGTGGACGGAAGGAGTGTGGGCTCGTTTGATGATATTTCGCTTGAAACGGCTGATTTTGAAAAGGACACAGAGGCGGAAATAGAAATAAAACGCAACGGCGAGAAGAAAACAATAGCTTTCAAGCCCACTGAAAATGTTATAGAAAGAAGTTATACCGAAACGGGTATCATAGAAACACAGATTATAAACGGGCACGAAACCACTGCAACAGCTCCATACAGCGAAAAAATCCCGTATAATGCAGAGCTTGTAGGCAAGAAGCAGACGCACAC
This sequence comes from Clostridia bacterium, assembly GCA_045540855.1. GTDB lineage: Bacteria > Bacillota > Clostridia > UBA1381 > UBA1381 > UMGS1958. The sequence continues at coordinate 6,199 of JAZQHZ010000099.1, read as the reverse complement.
AAGCTATATTATCGGTGTAGAGCCGGAGTATGAAGAAATTACATTCCAAAACGTGTGGGCACACGCACTTAATCAGACGAGATTTTCTGTAAGACTGGTTTATAAATCATTGTGGTGGATGCTCAGTGGCAAGGTGGGCGTAGACCAGATGTCAGGACCTATCGGAATTGTCAGTGAGGTCAATACAGCGGTCAGCTCGGGCGAATACGCATATCTTAATGTGCTGAGTCTTGTGGCACTGATTACGATAAATCTCGGAGTATTCAATTTACTGCCATTCCCGGCACTTGACGGCGGACGCTTGTTCTTTATGCTCATAGAGCTTATAAGAAGAAAGCCGATACCGCCCGAAAGGGAAGGAATGATACACGCAATAGGAATGCTGTTGCTGTTAGGCTTGGTAGTATATGTTTCGTTTAACGATATAATGAGATTGATAGAATAAAGCATAGCTCCTCTGATACAGAGGAGCTGTCATATAAAGGAGTGAAAGGGATGCTTAAAAGAGAGGTAAATATAGGCGGAGTGAAAATCGGCGGCAATAACCCGGTGGCAATTCAGTCTATGTGTAATACAGATACAAGAAATGTAGAAGCAACGGTTAATCAGATACTTCGCTTAGAGGAAGCCGGCTGTGAAATTATCCGTGTAGCAGTGCCGGATATGGAGGCTGCACAGGCGATTAAAAAGATAAAGGAGCAGATACATATTCCGCTTGTGGTGGATATTCATTTTGATTACCGTCTTGCACTTGAGAGTATGAAAAACGGTGCGGACAAGGTAAGAATCAATCCGGGAAATATCGGCTCAAGAGACAGAGTGAAAGCGGTTGTGGATATGGCAAAGGCGGGCGGTATTCCTATAAGAATAGGAGTAAACGGCGGCTCACTTGAAAAGCGACTGGTAGAAAAATACGGCGGTGCTACGGCAGATGCAATGGTAGAAAGTGCATTTGACCACGTGGCAATATTGGACGAGCTGAATTTCAATGACGTTGTGGTTTCAATAAAGGTATCAAATGTTCCCAAGATGCTTGAGGCATACAGAAAGTTCAACGCTCAGTCAGATATACCGCTTCATATAGGTGTAACTGAGGCAGGAACATTAAGAAGCGGCACAATCAAGTCAGCAGTGGGAATAGGTGCATTGCTTGCTGAGGGAATAGGCAACACAATGCGTGTATCTTTGAGTGCAGATCCGGTAGAGGAAATTTATGCGGCATATGATATTTTAAAGATTCTTGAGCTGCGTAAATCGGGTGTGGAATTTGTTTCGTGTCCCACCTGCGGACGTACACAGATTGATTTAATTTCAATTGCAACAGAGGTAGAAAAGAGAGTTGCAAAGCTTGATAAGAATGTGAAAATTGCGGTGATGGGCTGTGTGGTAAACGGTCCGGGCGAGGCAAGGGATGCAGATATCGGACTTGCGGGCGGCAAGGGCGAATGTCTGCTATTCAGTCACGGTCAGATTTTACGTAAGGTTCCGGAGGAAATTGCAATTGAAGAGCTTATGAAAGAGGTAGAAAAGCTATGAAAATATTAGTAATAAACGGTGTAAACTTAAATATGCTCGGAATCCGTGAGCCGGGAATATACGGCAAGAGCACACTTGCGGATTTAGAGGAATATATAAATGCAAAGGCTGAGGAGTTAGGTGTAGAGGTGGATTTCTATCAGAGTAATTACGAGGGCGATATCTGCACAAAAATCCAGCAGGCATTGGGAGTATATGACGGAATAATTATGAATCCGGGTGCATTTACTCACTATTCATATGCAATCCGTGATGCTTTGGGCTCGGTAAAAATCCCGACAGTTGAGGTGCATATTTCAAATATTCATAAGCGTGAGGAATTCCGACACACATCTGTAACGGTAGCAGAATGTATAGGTCAGATCTGCGGACTCGGATTTAAGGGCTACACTCTTGCATTGGAGGCATTAGCTGATGAAATCAAGGCTTGACAGACTAAGACAAGAGCTCAATGACAACGAGGCGGCTTTCATATCAAGCTATCCGAATATTTTCTTTTACAGCGGCTTCACCTCAGAGGATGCATATCTGCTGATTTCGCACGACAGGCAAATCCTTGTAACAGACTCACGCTATACAATCCAGGCACATGAGCAGTCACCGAATTTTGAGGTTATAGATATAACGAAGGGCTTCAATGAGATATTCAAGCTAATAAGCGCAAGCTATATCGGCTATGAAGAGGAAGCACTGTCAGTCAAGCAATACCGTAATTTCAGAAGCAAAACCACAGATTTTCAGGAGCTTGTGGAAATGCAGAAGAAGCTTACAAAGCTGCGTAAAATCAAGGATGAGGAAGAAATAAAAAGAATTGCCGAGGCTGAAAAAATAGGCGATGCGGCATTTAGCTATATACTTGATAAAATCCGTCCGGGAATAACCGAAAGAGAAATTGCCTTAGAGCTTGAATTTTTTATGAAAAAGCAGGGTGCAACGGCACTTTCGTTTGATACAATAGCGGCATCGGGAAAGCGAAGTGCAATGCCGCACGGTGTAGCAAGTGACAAGGTGATTGAAAAAGGCGATTTACTAACTCTTGATTTCGGCTGTATATTCGAGGGCTATTGCTCAGATATGACAAGAACGGTTGCAGTAGGAAGTGCAGACGAGAGACAGAGGGAAATCTATAATACAGTTCTCAGGGCACAAATGTCAGCACTTGATGCAATACGTGAGGGTATGGAATGCAATGAGATAGATGCCATTGCCAAAAATATCATAAAGGAAGCGGGCTACGGAGAAAACTTCGGGCACGGCTTGGGACACAGTGTAGGAATAGAAATTCACGAGATGCCGTCATTTTCGCCTAAATGCAGTGAAAAGCTGAAAGCGGGACACGTAATGACGGTGGAACCGGGAATTTATATAGAGGATTTCGGCGGAGTAAGAATAGAGGATTTAGTTGTCGTAACAAAAGATGGGACACGAAATCTTACCAATTCACCTAAGGAATTAATAATAGTATAAGAAATCGGCGGAAATTCCGCCGATTTCTTTATCTCATCGCATTCATAGCAGTGTCAATCACTGCACCGACGTTTTTAAAAACACCCTCGGTTTTCTTTGCGATTTTGTGGCGTTCTTTTGCTGAAAGCGGATCGGTAAACATTGTAACAGCCGCACCTACAACAAGTCCCGTTGCCATTCCTTTAATAAAGCCTGAATAACTCATAATAAAAATTCTCCTTTCATTTTTAAGCACGATGCTAAATATATTTTTTGAATTCGAATAAAATATATTCTTCATAAATTTCGGTTTAAAAGTCACATATTTCTTTTAAAAACTAAAAATAATTAAAAAAGCATTGACTTAATATAAAAAATGTTATAAAATAGTAAATATAATTGCGTAGATAATCTACGGAAAGGATGATTAAGTTGGCAAATATTAAACCGTTTAAGGGATACAGATATAACACCCAAAAGGCAGGCGACAGGGGAAACATAGTTTCACCGCCGTATTATAACCTGCCGCACGATACGAAAAAGGCACTCTATGATATGAGTGAATATAATTCAATAAGACTTTTTTCGGGTATGAATTATGAAACTGACGGCGAAAAGGAAAACCGCTTCACACGTGCAGGAGCATATCTCAGAAGCTGGATTGAGGATGAAATTCTTATCCGTGATGAAGAGCCGGCAATCTATATGTATGAGGAAACAATTGAAGTAAGAGGCACAACATATCAGAACAGAACCTTCGTGTGCCTTTTAGAGCTTGCAGAGCTTGATGAGGGAGTTATAACTCCGTGCGAGGAAATCAGAGAGGTATCATTGCAGGACAGATATGAATTTCTTACTCATACCAATGCAGACCTTTCGATGATTAACTGTCTCTATATGGAAAGTGAAAAGGATTTATTGAAGCTTATGAACAATCTTGCAGAGAGTGAGCCGGACGAGGATTTTATAGCACACGACGGAATACAGCACAGACTCTGGAAGATTACGGATGATGAAACAATAAAGTATATACAGGAGCGTTTCGAGGATATGCACCTCTATATTACAGACGGTCAGACAAGATATGAAACGTGCCTGAAATATAGGGATTATATGCGTGCAAATAATCCGGAGCATACAGGCAAGGAGCCGTATAACTACACAATGGTATCGCTGGTAAATTCACGTTCAGACGGAATTGTAATTATGCCGGTGCACCGTGCGGCAAAGCTTCCGAGAGGCTTTAAGGAGGACTTTTTCGTTTCGGGAGTTCAGGATTATTTCAAGATTGAAAAAATCATCGTAGATTCACAGGACGACAGTATGACGAATACTATGAAGAAGCAGATTGCTACTTCAAGAAACGATATAATCCGTTTTGCGCTGTATTGCGGCGGTAATTATTTCTACCGACTGACTCTGAACGACAGGGATTTCATAAAGAAAAATCTCCTGCCGGAAATGTCGCAGGCATATTGTAACCTTGATATGGTAGTATTGAATAAGCTCATTATCGAGGACCTGTTCAGAATAACTGAGGAAAATTACTGGGAGCATATCAAGTACACAAGAAGTGCAGATGAATGTATGCAGGACGTTTTAAGCGGCGAAAGAGACGTAATGATTGTAGTAAACCCGGTTAAGACAGAGCAGATTAAAAACGTGACAGCTGCAGGTGAAATTTTACCGAGATGCTCGGTAAGTGTATTCCCGAAGCCGTCGGTAGGTATCCTCATAAATGTAAAGGAAGATTAAAATGAATTGTGATTCAATAGTAAATGATATTTTAAAAAGCTATGAAAAATACGATATAACGCAGAGGATTGATGCGGAGTCTCAGCTCAATAAGGATACAATTATTGAGGTTGTTGAAACTATGCGAAGTATTCTGTTTCCGGGATTTTTTGCACAGAATAAGGCAAAGTCTGAATATCTTCCGTATATAGTAGGCGAAAAGGTCGAGTTTGTGCATTATCATCTCCGTAAGCAGATTTGTAATGCATTGGGCTCGTCGGGCAGATGTGAGGACTGCAAGAAAAATATATGTATGGAAAGAGCAGATGGTTTGACGCGTGAATTTTTATCAAAAATTCCGCAGCTGCGTGAAACACTCTATACAGACGTGCTTGCGGCATATGACGGTGACCCGGCGGCATACAGTACGGACGAAATCATATTCTCATATCCGGGCTTGTTTGCGATAACAGTTTACAGAATGGCACACGAGCTGTTCCTGCTTGAAATTCCGATGATACCGAGAATTATGACAGAATACGCACACGGACTGACGGGAATTGACATTCATCCGGGTGCAACGATAGGAAATTATTTCTTCATTGACCACGGTACGGGAATTGTAATTGGTGAAACAACGCAAATTGGAAACAATGTAAAGATATATCAGGGTGTAACCCTGGGTGCATTGTCAACAAGAAAGGGACAGCAGTTAAAGGGCGTTAAGCGTCATCCTACACTGTGCGACTATGTTACAATATATTCGGGAACGAGTGTATTGGGCGGCGATACTGTAATAGGTGAAGGTGCGGTAATCGGCGGTAATGCGTTTATCGTAAAGAGCGTCCCTGCAGGCACAAAGGTAAGCGTAAAGAATCCTGAATTGCAGTATTCGGGCGGAGAAAACAAAGAGCTTCAGCAAGAGGAGTTTGGCGTGATATAAAAATGGGCATCGTATGATGCCCATTTTTTGCAATTGACAAAAAATAACGGCAGTGCTATAATAATAACGAAAGGGGCGAAAAACTATGATATATACAGGAATGACAGAGCTTATAGGTAAAACACCGCTTATGGAGCTCAATAAATATATAAAGGCGAATAATATAGAAGCAAGAATTCTGGCAAAGCTTGAATGCTTTAATCCCGGCGGCTCGGTAAAGGACAGAGCGGCACTGTCAATGATTGAGGCGGCGGAAAAAGAGGGTAAGCTAAAGGAGGGCTCGGTAATTATTGAGCCGACTTCGGGAAATACAGGTATAGGCCTTGCAGCGGTTGCAATGGTCAAGGGATACAGGATTATTATAACAATGCCCGAAACTATGAGCATTGAACGAAGAAATCTCCTGAAAGCATACGGAGCAGAGCTTGTGCTGACAGACGGTGCAAAGGGAATGAAGGGTGCAATTGAAAAGGCACACGAAATAGCAAAGGAAACGGAAGGTGCATTCATTCCGTTGCAGTTTGACAATGAAGCAAATAC
>JAZQHZ010000098.1:0-10330 GCA_045540855.1 Clostridia bacterium | reverse complement strand
ATTAAGATAAAAAAACCACTCCCGATTGGATTTCCAACCGGCAGTTTTGATTTAGTCCATAATGATAACGCCCTTCGGGCATTTCTTTGCACAGATGCCACAGCTCTTACACTTCGCCGCATCTACTACCGGCAGATTGTCAACAACCTCCAATGCACCGAACGGACAGTTCTTTTCGCAAAGCTTACATCCGATACAGCCAACATCACAGAACTGGTTTACAAACTTACCGAACTCCGGATTTGAGCAGTGAATCTTCGGATACTTACGCTTGGGAACAAACTTGATTATTCCCTTCGGGCACGCCTTTATACATCTGCCGCACGCAGTACACTTATCGGGATTTACAACCGCTACTCCGTCCACTACACTGATTGCACCGAACTGACAGTCATCCACACAGCTGCCCAGTCCTAAGCAGCCGCTTGCACACGCCTTTGCACCACCTGCAAGTGTCGCCGCCATTTCACAGCTCTTTATTCCCTCGTAATCGTATTTATTGCTTGCGTGAGCACAGTCACCGCCGCAGCCTACAAATGCTACCATTTCCTCAACGTCTGTGCTTTCCACATTCATAATCTGAGCGATTTTATCTGCAACTGCCTTCTTTCCTACACTGCACTTGTTTACCGGTGCACCCTCAACCACTGCATCTGCATATGCTCCACAGCCTGCGTATCCGCACGCACCACAGTTTGCACCCGGAAGAATCTGTGCTATCTGCTCCGCTCTTTCATCCTTCTTTACATAGAATACGAACGATGCAACCGAAAGAAGTATTCCAAATAATAGTCCGCATCCGCCTACTACGCAGACCGCTGTTAAAATTGTATTCATTCTTCCCTACCTCCTTATATTGAAAATCCCGAGAAGCCCATGAACGCAATCGCCATAAGTCCTGCCGTAATAAGTGCCGCCGGGAAGCCACGGAAGCTTTCGGGCATTGCACTTTCCTCAAGTCTTTCTCGGATTCCTGCCATGAGGAAGATTGCAAGAGTAAATCCGAGTCCTGCAAACGCACCGTAAAGAAGTGAGAAAATGAAATTGTATTCGTTCTGAATATTTAAAATCGTTACACTCAGTACCGCACAGTTTGTTGTTATGAGCGGAAGATAAATTCCGAGTGCGTTATACAGGGGCGGCATTGTTTTCTTTATGAACAATTCAACCAGCTGAACAAGTCCTGCAATAATCAAAATAAACATTATTGTCTGGAGATATTCCAGATTTAAAGGTTTAAGCAAAAACTCATTCGAAAGCCACGTAAATGCCGATGCAATCGCCATTACAAACGTTACCGCCATACCCATTCCGAGTGCAGTATCTGTCTTTTTGGATACTCCCAAAAACGGACAGATACCGTAGAATTTAACCATTACAAAGTTTTCTGTAAGAAGAGCTGATAAAAGAATCATAATAATTTCTTTAGCCATTTTCCTTGCCCTCCTTCTTCTTCATTATGCACTGCACTGCCGCAACAAGCATTCCCAGTACAAGGAAGCCGCCTGGTGCAAGTATTGCAATTGATGCCGGAGCAATGATATTTGCAGTTATTTCAATTCCCGCAATACAGCCTGTGCCGATAAATTCTCTCACTGCACTGATGATTGTGAGTGCACAGGTGAAGCCCAGTCCCATACCAAGGCCGTCAACTGCACTTAAGAATATATTGTTCTTTGATGCAAATGACTCTGCTCTTGCTAAAATTATACAGTTTACAACGATTAACGGGATAAAGATACCCAATGATGAAGCGAGTGATGGAAGATATGCATTAAGGCACATCTGAATCACTGTTACGAATGCCGCAATAATTACTATGTACGCCGCAATTCTTATCTTATCGGGAATTATCTTTCTCAGAAGCGAAATAATGATATTTGAGCATATCAATACCGCTGTTGTACTCAATCCCATACCGACACCGTTTGATACACTTGTTGTTACCGCAAGTGTAGGACACATTCCGAGGAGCTGAATAAAGGTCGGGTTTTCCTTTATAAGTCCGTTTATAAACACTTTTCCTGCCTTCATTCTCCCTTCACCTCCTCAAGCAATGTATTTGAAATTTCAAGCACTGTATTAACACCTCTTGCCACCGCATTTGATGTAATTGTAGCACCTGACAATGCGTTAATCTGATTATCCGAGGCATCGCTCTTTACCACTTCAATTTCAGGCTGCTTGCCCTTGAACTGCTCTGTAAACTCCGGCTTTGAAGCATTTTGGCCCAAGCCCGGTGTTTCGTTTGATGCGATAATTTCAACTCCGCTTACTTTGCCGTCATAATCTACTCCGACTGCCATCTGTAAGCCTGAATCATAGCCGTTTACCGTAACCACTGCACAGTAGCCCGTAAGCTCGCCTATGCTGTTTACTGATTTATAAATGCTGTTAAGCTCTGCACTGTATTTTGATGCTGTTTCTTCCATTACATCGGTAATTTCCGCTTCCTGCATTTCAACTGCATCGCTTGCCACCGCCATCAGTGACTGTGCCTGCTTTTCCTTTGTGTTCTTCTCTATAAGCGGTGCTGTTTTTCCGTTTACAAACGCAAGCATCGCCGCCGCAATCGAGGTGATTAAAAGAAGAATCACTGAGCTTTTGATGATGTCTAAAACTTTACTCATTTCTTAATACCTCCATAACAGTTAGGAATTGTATGCTCCTCTATAATCGGAGTTACGAGGTTCATAAGAATAATGGCAAAAGATACACCCTCTGGATAGCCGCCGAAACGTCTTATTACAAAGGTCAGCACACCACAGCCGATACCAAAGATTATTCTGCCCTTCGGAGTTGTGGGTGTGGTTACGTAGTCGGTTGCCATAAAGAATGCACCTATTAACAATCCGCCTGACAATACCTGATATAAGGTGAATGTCGCCATTGACATATCTGATGAATTGAAGCCGAAGAAGAAGGTCAGCACTGCAAATGTGAGTATGTATGCAACCGGAATTCTCGGCGATACAATCTTTCTCATAAGGAGATATACAAAGCCTATAATAAGCGCCGCCGCTGAGGTCTCACCTATCGAGCCGGCAGTTCTTCCTATAAATGCATCAAGCATTGACGGAAGAGTTGAATTCATACTTTCCTTTATAATTGTAAGCTGAGTTGCACACGAAACTGCGTCCGGGTTCATCGGCTCAATGAACTGCGTCATCACTCCTGCCCAGGCGATAAGCATAAAGCATCTGCCTCCAAGTGCCGGATTCATAAAGTTCTTGCCAAGTCCGCCGAATATCTGCTTTACAACAACTATTGCAAATAACGCACCTACCGCTACCATCCATAACGGAACCATCGGCGGCATATTAAGCGCGAGCAAAAGTCCTGTTACAACCGCACTTAAATCGCCAAGTGAGTTCTGCTTTTCAACTATTTTGTTGAATGCCCACTCGCCAAAAAGCGCCGCTATAATTGACACCGCAATGATGAGTGCGGCTCTTATTCCGAAATACACAACCGACATAACAGTTGCAGGAACAAGTGCTATAATCACGTCACGCATTATTTTACTTATTGTTTTTCCTGTATGTACGTGAGGTGCAGCCGATACTATAAATTTATTTTCCATTCTCCTGCTCCTTTCTGTATGCCGATAATGCCGCCGGACGGATGTTCTTTATATTTGCCAGCAAATTCTTTCTTGCCGGACAGACATACGAGCATACTCCGCACTGCATACAATCAAGTATATTATATTTCAATGCCTTATCTACGTCCTTCTTTAAAGCCGCGTCACTGAGGTGATTAGGCATAAGCTGCATAGGGCAGTTCTGTACACATCGTCCGCAACGGATACACGGCGAATCCGCATCGTATACGTGCGGCGGATGAATAAACGATACAATCGCCGAGGTAGTCTTAACCGTCGGTGCTTCAAGGTTATACTGCGAGCTTCCCGTCATTGGTCCGCCTGCGATAACCTTCTTCGGCTCTTCCTTAAAGCCCTTTGCCTCGTTTATAAGGTGCGAAAACGGTACTCCGAACGGCACTATAAAGTTATCCGGCTCATTTATTGCATCGCCCGTGACTGTTACAATACGCTCTGTCATAGGCATTCCCGTTCTTATTGAACGGCTTATGTTATAAACAGTGTCAAGGTTTATAACAACACAGCCTACATCTGCCGGGAGCTTGCCTATCGGGATGCTTCTGCCTGCAATCGTCTTTACAAGCACCTTCTCTGCACCCTGCGGATACTTCGTTTTCATCGCTATGATATTGATGCTTTCATCATATCTTGCAGCCTTCCGCATCGAGTCGATACATTCACGCTTATTGTTTTCTATTCCTATATACGCATTCTTTACGCCTAAAATATACATAAGAATATGAATACCGTCAATAATATCCTCCGAATTTTCCATCATTCTTCTGTGGTCAGAGGTTATAAACGGCTCACATTCAGCGGCGTTGATTATCAGATATTTTATCGGCGTTTTCGGGGCAAGCTTGATATGCGTCGGGAAGCCTGCTCCACCCATACCTACTATACCCGCCTCGCGGATAATACTGCGTAATTCGTCAGGTGAAAGTGATTTGTAATCCTCAATTTTTCTCGGATTATCAATCGGAGTATAGAGATTGTCATTTTCTATAAATATTGCCTCCACCATCGCACCCGACGGATGCTCATGCTTTTTTATTGCCGTAACCTTACCCGAAACAGAAGCGTGTATTGGTGATGACATAAATGCATCGCTGTCCGCAATTTTTTGTCCCACCTTAACCATATCGCCGACTGCTACAATCGGAGATACAGGCACTCCGATGTGCTGTATCATCGGATATATATGCTCCTTGCACGGCATTATGGGCTTTGCCTCTAATGAAGCAGTCAGCTTATTGTCCTTGACGTGTCTTCCGCCCTTAAATGAAACTGCCATTTTTTCCATCCTTTCATTAACCAATATATAGTATAATTTTATCATATTTTTGTCAAAATTTCAAGTGTTTTTGTGAACTTTTGATAAATTATTTATTTAACAATCTTGTACATTACACATATGCCATTTTATTAAGAAAACACTCGGATTATCACAAATCCGAGTGTTTTCTTATAACCGTAAATTCCCTGTTACTTTTAAAATCTATATTTTCTGTTACTGATATTTTGCCGTCAGCACTGACAAAAATCGCCCCGAAGTCATTGCACTTTTTCCAATGCTCAACTCCCTTTTCCATACCCATAACAAAGAGTGCTGTTGACAGTGCATCTGCTCTTGCGGAGTCTGATGAAATCACCGTTACTGACCTTAATCCGTTTTCTACCGGATAGCCGTCTTTGGGATTTAATATGTGGTGATACTTTTGTCCGTCTGCTTCAAAGAAGCGCTGATAGTCTCCCGAGGTTATAACTGCGTTATTTTGCGAGCTTACGGTTCCGATGTATTCAGCCGGATTTTCCGGATCCGAAATTGCAACCGTCCATTCCCTGTTGTCCGGTCTCTTACCAAATGTTTCCACATTTCCGCCCAACGAGATAATTCCTGACTTTATCCCATGCTTACTGAATATTTCACTTACCCTTGATGACGTGTAGCCCTTTGCAATTCCACCCAGATCAACCGTTGCACCGTTTTTTGAGTGCAGTGTGTTTCCGTTTATCTCAATATTTTCATATCCGCAGAATTCAAGCAGGGCTTCTATCTGTGATTTATCAGGAACTCTGTATTCCTTATTATAAAAGCCCCACGCATCCATTATCGGTGCTACGGTTATATCAAAGGCTCCGTCTGTTTCTTGGGATATTTCCAATGCTTTTTTTATAACCTGTGCCACGTCATCTTCAACCTCTGCTTCGCTCATAAAGTCAAGCTGGTTAACCTCTCCTTCACGACGGTCAAAAATCCGGTCAAGCCTGTATATTTCCCGCTGTGCTTCGTCAAGTGCGGCGGCGGCGTTTTTCCCGTATGCCTTCAGAGTCATAACGGTATCCATTGCAAAGATTGTTTTTTCTTCCGCTTTTTGTGAACATCCGCAACACATCAATATAAGTACGCAAAAAATAATAGCTTTTATATATCTCACTTGAAAATTACATCCTTTCGCTTTATTACCGTATCTGCAATTATGCCCGTAAATGCACCCGTTATCACAGCCGAAACAAGCAATACCGGGAAATACATTGCTATCTGCACCACTCCCGTAACCACAATTGCCGCCGCAATCTGGGCTATATTATGAGCGATTGCACCGCATATGCTCACCTTCCATATTTTCTTCATTCTGCCCATTGCAAGTGCCATCACAATAAAGCACAGCACTCCGCCTGAGAGACTGTAAATAATGCTCATTGCATTCCCCGTAAATATCGTTCCCAGCACAATTCTTAAAACAAGAATTGTGAACGTTTCTTTTTTGGAAAGCCACACCAGCGAAACAAGAGTTACAATGTTTGCAAGTCCCATTTTTATCCCCGGAATATGCGTCAGTGGCGGCAATGCCGCTTCAATCACGAATATTATCAGTGCCAGTGCAAGAAGCATTGACATTAAGGTCAGTTTTCTTGTTTTCATAAAAATCACCGTAAAAAGTCTGTTTTTGTCATATTTATAATACCACATTTTGTGATTTCGTGTCAATACCCCGCAAAATATTGAATTTTTTTCATATTTTTTAAAGAAATTTCAAAAAAACACTTGCATACTTTGTGAAAATCTGATAAAATATATGTAACTACAATGAAATATCCGTGACATATCTGAAATAACTAAGTTACATATCGAAAGGAACATTACTAATGGAACGTACAATACTTATAGTTGAAGACGATCAGAACATCAACAACATACTTGTTTTATTATTTCAGAAAGAAGGCTATAAGGTTTTAAGTGCTCTTGACGGAGTACGCGGCCTTGAGCTTGCTTTAAATGAACATCCCGATATTATTTTACTCGACGTTATGCTTCCGGGCATGGACGGCTATGAGGTATTGAAAAAGCTTCGTGAAAAATCACAGGTTCCGGTAATTATGCTTACTGCACGTGATGACGAGGTTGATACAGTATTAGGTCTTGAGCTTGGTGCTGATGACTATATCACAAAGCCGTATTCAAACAGAGAACTTACTGCACGTGTAAAGGCAAACTTAAGAAGAAGCTCATACGAGGTTGTGCCGGCTCCGGTTGAATCAGAGCCGTCAAGCATCGTTTCAGGTGAGCTTTCAATCAATATTGAGAGATACGAGGTTACAAAGGCAGGTAAGGTGATTGATATCACTCTGCGTGAATTTGAGTTACTCAAATTTCTTGCAATGCAGCCGGATAAGATTTTCTCACGTGAACAGCTTCTCGAAAATGTATGGGGCTATGAGTATTACGGCGATGTAAGAACAGTCGATGTAACTGTAAGACGTCTCCGTGAAAAAATCGAGGACGACCCGAGCCTTCCGAAGTTTATTATAACAAAGAGAGGCGTAGGCTACTACTTCAACAAATAATGAGATTTAATAGCACCTGCCATAACAGGTGCTATATAACTTTATAAGGAGCTACATATGTTTAAAAGTATAAGATTGAAAATAGCAACCCTGTTTGTACTTTTTGTACTTGCAACCGAGCTTATTGTCGGTGTATCGGGCATAGTCGCTGTGATTAATCATTCCCACAAGGAATTTGAACGTAATATGACAGATGTTTTCAATGCTGATTTACGTTCACAGCTTAACTCGCTTGCAAACCTCGGCACCGTTACAATCCAGAAAACTGACGAAAACGGTGCAACAGTATGGCAGGAGGTAAAGAGCTATGAAAGCGTGCGTGATACTATAAATTACTATCTCAGTGCACTTGCAATCAATTCCTCACGTTTTTATGCTATTCTTGACGGTGAAACGGGCAGTGTACTCTGCACCTCATCAAACGCAGAAGAAATCACCACTACTCCTACTATCCTTGATGCAATAAACGGTAACACCGCAATGGAGGTCGGACTGACGTCTCCATATCTTGATTTTGCACTTCCGTTAAAATCAGGCGATGATGTTACATACATCGTATATATAAAGGATTTATGCACCGAGCAGAAAACAACCGCTGAGGATATGTTTATCATTATGCTTGTTGTCATTGCACTTTCATTTGTATTGTCAATCGGTGCAGGGCTTTTTGTCGCTTCATCGGTCACAACACCAATAAAGCAGCTTACAGTGAATGCAAAAAAGCTTGCTGACGGTGACCTGAGTGCTTTGAGTGAGTCCTCGGACAACGATGAATTAAGCCTGCTCACAAATTCACTTTTATACCTTGCCCATTCGAGAAATGAAATCAACGAAAAGGCAATCGGCGAGCAGATTAAGGTTGAAACAATTCTTCAGAATATGAACGACGGTATTCTTGCCTTCAATCTCAAGGGCAGACTTATACACTTCAACCCGGAGGCTAAGCGTCTGTTGAAGCGTAACTATCTTGACGACGTACAGTTTGACCGATTTTTCAGGGAAATCCAGGCGGATATTACTCTTGGCGATTTATTGTATATGAAGCCCGAGGGCAGTATTGAACGTGAAATTCAGCTTGACAAGAATTTCCTTCACCTGGATTTTGCAACCTTTAATACCGATAACAACGGCGGTATTATTGTAATTATTCACGATATCACAAGGCAGGAGCAGCTTGAGCAGTCACGCCGTGACTTCGTTGCTGATGTATCGCACGAGCTTCGCACTCCGCTTACCACAATAAAGTCTTATTCGGAAACACTTTCGGATATGCCTGATTGTGACAGAGAATTGCAGGTGCGTTTCCTTAACGTAATCGCAGGCGAAGCCGATAGAATGGCACGAATAATCCGTGACCTGCTGACACTTTCGGAGCTTGATGCAAACAAGAGCATCTACCGCAATCCTGAGCCGATTAATGTACGTGATATGGTAAGCTCAGTTGTTGAGAGAATGGAAATAACAGCCAAAAAGCGTAATCAGACACTGGTATATCATCCGATTAATGACACGCCTGTCATCTTCGGACATATGGACAGCCTTGAAAGAATTGTAATCAATATAATTTCAAATGCACTTAAATATACTCCGTCAGGCGGTAATATAGAGGTGTATACCTCAAAGGTATACAAGGACATCTGCATAAAGGTAGTTGACAACGGAATCGGTATTCCGAAGGATAAGCTTCCGCATATCTTTGACCGTTTCTACCGTGTAGATAAGGCCCGTTCACGTGATACAGGCGGCACGGGACTTGGCCTTGCAATTGCAAAGCAGACTCTTGAATCAGGCTTTAACGGCAAGATTATAATTAACAGTGAGTTAAACAAGGGTACTGAGGTTATTATTACAATACCTGCTGAAAGTTAAATTATGCCATAAGGCAGAATGGAGACTAATATGAAGTATTTCTATCTTAAAGCCTGCATTGCTTTAGCAGTCATTGTGCTGACTGTGACTGCAGCTTTTCAGCTTGTGTATCCGGACAGCGAAAACACAAATGATACTAAATCGCAGGAACAGCTGATACAGACACTCTCCGATAAAAACGTGTATATCTCATCGTCTCTGCTTGATTTCAGAGATTACGAGATATTTGACACAACAATGGAGAACGCCTTTAATATCGCATCACTTTCCAAGCAGTATCTCGGTAATCACGCCGTTCGCTACGATGACAGCACATACCGTTCAGGGCTTGGTACACTGACCTTCAAGAATTATCATATGGTGTATACGCCCTCTTATCCGCTGTATGCCAAGGACACCGCTGATATTACTATGTCAAACGCAGGAACAGTTGCAGGTCGGCTTTGTGCGGAGTACGGTATTCCCTTCTCTGATGCTCAGATAGGAGTTTCAGGTACAAAGGATAAAATTTCCGTTTCGGTAATGTACAGGATTGATTCCCTGCCGGTATTTAACAATGCACTGGTACTTGAGCTGAGCAAAAACGGACTGCATTCGATTTCCGGCACATATTACAAGGCGACCAATATCCGTGAAAATGTGCGTTATGCAAAGAATATGAAAACTGCTTTGCTTGAATTCACAAACGAATGCACCGATAAAACAAGGGAAACCGTTATAACCGATATCCAGCTTGGATATTTAATGAACAGCACCGAGGTTCCATCCACTGCCGCCTCACCTGTATGGCGGATTATAGTTGATGACACTGCTATATATTATGTAAATGCATAATAAATATCCACCCGCATAGCGGGTGGTATTTCATTTTCGGGCATAGCCCTAATCTTTACTGGCTACGCACAAGTGCGTTTTGTGTTGGCCTGCCAGCCACGCATATTTTACTTGCCAGCCGTAAGCGGGTCTCTTGGAACAAACAGCCTCCATTGATCGCTTTCTCTATCTAAT
>JAZQHZ010000097.1:0-7859 GCA_045540855.1 Clostridia bacterium | reverse complement strand
ATTATATATTCTTTTAAATAATATAGTTTCCTCTTGTGCCTCATATTTGGTATTTCTGAAAAACCAATTGTCTTTGATATGCTTAATTTCATCCTCTTTTACCTGAGAATAAGTTAGTCCTGTTTCATAAATAAGAGGTTTATTTATATGCTTTTCCTCTTTTATGAAGCTCCATCCACCATTTGCATCATATCTTATTACAATATCTATTCCACATTTTTTCACTTCATCTAAAGCCATTGAAATAGCATTATCCAATTCCTTATTAGATGTGGTATCATCGGTATATGTTATTTTAATTTCATCATACAACTCAATGTGTGAAATTTCTTCAGCATTCAGATTATTAACCAGATATTCAAACGATTCTTGATTTTGCTCCAGAACATTTTTCCATTCTGATTTTTGGGCTTCATAGTTTTTTACTTTTAAAACCCCATAGCCACTATAAATCACTGCTACTGCTACAATTGCTATAAGAATCCATATGATTATTTTCTTCATTTTATTTCACCCAGTCTTCCCACTCATATACGTCTTTGGTTTCTTTTATATAGTCCTTGGTATATTCAAGTGCAATTATGGTATTCAAGCACCACTGTGCAGTGAAATTTGTTGATATCCAGAACATTTCCCTTAACTGCTTGTTGTTGTAGTATTCAACAACCTCTTCGTCAAAGCCTTCGTCCTTGTTCTTTCCTGCAAGCGAATGGATAAGCACCTGCCATACCTGATATGCTAATTTTTCATCCTTGCCCTCTCTTGCCGCAAACGCCGCAAGTGCTGATGCCATATACGGATAAACAAATCCGTTTCCTGTTATAAGTCCGTTTGAAATTCTTTGCTTTTCTTCCTTCGGGATATAATAGAACGCTCCGTATTCAATGAGCATATCCTTATACACCTTATCGTCAAGCAACTCTGAAAGCTCTATCCACGTCTGAGGTCCGCCCATACATACTGCCAGATGCGAGCCGCCCGAGGCTGTTTCGCCTATGTATCCGAGGTGACCGCTTTCCGGATCATATTCATAGTTCGAGCCCGAAATCATACGCATTGGTGATTTCTTTAAATCGTCAATACCTGTCTGAATCTTGTCACGGTACTTTGTGTCTCCGAACATTTCCCACTGTGTATACCAGTTTGAGCAATATGTTGACCAGTCCGGGCCGCTTCTTGCGTGAGTCGGCATCTTCATTTCTTCCTTCTTATAGAAGAAACGCAGAGGGGCTACCTTCAAAGTCGCAAAATCTGCATCCTTGACATCGTCAAATACATCCCTCATTCTGTAATCACCGCCCATAAGATAATACAGTGCCCTGTGGTGACCTGCCATTGCTACTCTTGGCTCCTTGCACGAATCGCCCCAGTGAACTACATTATGGCGGCTGCCCAAGCCCTTGATATCGCCTATATGGTAAATATCAACATCCGCCGCGTGACGGCTCATTGCTTCTGCCACGGTAAAGATGTCCTCTCTGCCGCTTCTTAAAAATGCGTACCACAGCCACAGTGTAGGAACAAGCTCTGTATTCTGCCACGCATATCCGCCCATATCGTACTTCCAGCAATGGCGTTCTCTGTCGTATGTGTGCATTACGTCACCGTAATCAAACACTCCGTACCAACGTCTCTGCTCGATTTCATTCTTATAGAAGTCAAACGCCTTGTCAAGCTCATCCTCAAGCCACGCCTTAAGCGGTGTATCCCTCTGCGGCAAGCTCCACTCGCCCATTACCTTTAATTCGTGATAGTATTCCGGAGTACATACCAACACCGGCGGATTCTGCATACGCTCTGCCTTTGCCATTATATCCTCGTCGCTTGGGATTTCGTCAAACACATACAGTGTTGCCTCATTTGTTGCCGCAATTCCGTACGGATTTGAATCCACCCACGGGAAGCCCTCGTAATAGGTCTGGTCATGTGCAACGTTGTCATAATGACGCATATCCATCGCCTCAGCATCAGGAGGAATTATCCACGCCGTTACGGTACATTCGTCCTGCGATATTCCCTGAGCATAGATTGATGAAGGTGCCTTCTGATAGAAATCCTTCAATGCCACTGCAATACCACGTTCTGTGCTTCCTGCAAATACAAGTCCCTTTGAACGTTCACCAAAGCCTGCATTGATAAATGCACACTCCTCAGGTGCGGTTCTCTTCTTTATTGTATAGCTGTCAGGCGTAATCTGCTGTAAGCGGTAATTGTCCCAGACGGTTACGTTTGCTATATCCTTCATATCTACCGGGTTATCGTTTCTTAAATCAACAACTCCGTCAAAGTCGATAGCCTCGCCGCTCATCTGCTTATGATACAGCTCCGGCGAAAGTCTCGGTCTCCACAGACTCATAAGCTGCATTGCTTCGTGCATTACTCCGCAGTCACCGGCAATTTTTATATGGCGGTTATAGATTTCGCCTGTCATTTTCTGAATAAAATCTATTCCTATTCCCTTTATGAAATCAGTTTTTGCATCGCCGTCATATATGAACGTGTGCTTGATATTGATTTCGCCCTCGTTATTGTAGATTGTGAAATATGCAATGAATTGCAAAAATGAGCCGTATGCCGCATTTTTATAGGCTCCGTCTACTCTTACAACGGTTTTCATTGCTCCCGTTTCTTCAATTTTTACATTTTCAATTTCGCCGCAGTATGTAATCTGCTTTGTTACAGGACAACCGTCCTCAATTGTACGTAATTCCTTGATTACTCTGATTTTCGCCTCGGCGTACGGAGTAATCATCAGTATATTACCCTTTTTCGGGAATACTGTATTGAATTTTGTGTTATTTACTTCAATTGCCGTTTCGTTTTCTGTTGCAACATTGCCACTGATTTCAATGCCCTTACCACAGCTTACCGTAACGTCACCCTCAGCCTTTACTGTGTGTGATGTCCACTTATAGCTGCCATCCGGCCAATATGCAATAGGACGTGATGACACTGCAATTTCACCTGTTAAATCCTCGGCTCTGAAATTGCAATCGGTTACCTCTCCTCTTTTCCACGGTACTCCGAAGGTTACATATCCGCCTTCACTTCTGCCCTTTAAGAAATGTAATTTTACCATAATTTTATCCTCTTATCTGACCGTCTCCGTAAACTATGTACTTAATTGATGTAAGTGCCTCAAGTCCCATCGGGCCTCTTGCGTGCATCTTCTGTGTGCTGATGCCGATTTCTGCACCAAAGCCGAATTCGAAGCCGTCTGTAAAGCGTGTTGATGCGTTTACGTAAACTGCCGCCGCATCCACCTCGTTAAGGAACTTCTGCGAATTATTGTAGTTGTTCGTAATAATAGCCTCAGAGTGCTTTGTGTTGTACTTGTTGATATGAGCAATCGCCTCGTCAACTCCATCTACTGTTTTTACTGCTAAGATATAGTCGTTATATTCTGTGTAATAGTCTTCATCCGTTGCTTCGTTCACGTCCGGATAAATCGCACGTGCTCTTTCATCAGCTCTGATTTCCACGTTTTTGCTCTTTAATTCATCAAATACCAGTGGAATAAATTTATCCGCTATTTTTGCATCTATGAGCAAAGTCTCCGCCGCATTACATACTGACGGACGCTGTACCTTTGCATTCATTACAATGTCAAGTGCCATATCAATATCTGCATCAGCATCCACGTAAACGTGGCAATTGCCCGCCGCAGTTTCAACCACCGGCACTGTTGCATTTTCAACTACACTCTTTATAAGCCCCTTACCACCACGTGGAATCAGCATATCAATGTAGCCGTTCATCTGCATAAGCTTTGTGGCAGTTTCTCTTGAGGTGTCCTCGATAATATTTAATGAGCCTTCAGGAAGCCCTGCACCGTACGCCGCCTCCTGCATTATTTTCATTAATGCAACGTTTGAATTTATTGCTTCCGAGCCGCCTCTTAATACGCATACATTTGAAGTTTTAAGGCAAAGTGCCGCCGCATCCACCGTAACATTCGGTCTTGCCTCATAGATAATTGCAATCACGCCCATCGGCACTCTTTTCTGTCCTATTAAAAGTCCGTTAGGACGCTTCCACATCTTTATAACCTCACCAATCGGGTCTGAGAGGGCTTTAACCTGTCTTACGCCCTCGGCAATTCCCATAAGACGGTTCTTGTCAAGCTTAAGGCGGTCAATCATCGCCTGACGTGTGCCCTTTTCCTGTGCCGCCTTAATATCAATTTCGTTTGCCGCTATAATCTCATCCGCACGGTCAATTATCGCCTGAGCAATTGCTTCAAGTGCCGCATCCTTGACCTCGGTTGTTGTTGATATAAGCTTCTGTGCCGCATCACGCGCCGCAGTGCATTTTGTTAATAATTCACTCATTTTCATTTCCCTCAATCACAAAAATTCTTAGATACAAATAATGTTCCTACCGGTATTCCGTCCAGAATATTATATATCGCATCTACGTGCTCACCGTTTGTTATAATCATATGAATCCCTGCCGAGGTTGCAAGCTCTGCCGCATCAAGCTTTGTTACCATTCCGCCTGTGCCAAGGCTTGTTCCGGCTCCGCCTGCGAGCGGTCTCACCTCGTCAATGTCAGTTACACGCTCTATGAGCTTTGCATCCTTGTAGCGGTGCGGATCCTTGTCATATAAGCCGTCTATGTCTGATAAAAGTATCAGTAAATCCGCATCTACAAGCTCTGCAACTCTTGCCGATAAGCTGTCGTTATCGCCGATTTCAATTTCTTCAACCGATACGGTGTCGTTTTCGTTTACTACCGGGATAATTCCGTTCTCAATCAGGTATGAGAAGGTGTTCTGCATATTTCTTTTACGTCTAGGAATTGCAATATCATCCTTTGTTAAAAGAATCTGAGCTACTGTATGCGAGTATCCCGAAAAAGCCTTATCATAGAGATACATAAGCTCACACTGACCGACAGATGCCGCCGCCTGCTTACCTCTTGTATCTCTCGGACGCTCCGTAAGTCCCATTTTCTTTGCACCTATTCCTATCGCACCCGATGAAACGAGGATAATTTCCTTGCCCTGGTTCATAAGGTCGCTTAAAATCATCGCAAGGCGGTCAATTCGTCTTAAATTCATACCGCCGTTCGGGTATGTAAGCGAGGATGTTCCTATCTTTATTACAATTCTCTGTGACTTTGCCACATCTGATAATATTTCACTCATAATCTTTATCCTTTCGATACTATTATACTTATTTTATTATACTCTTAATTTCATTGATTGTCAATAATTTTGCTGTATAATTTTCTTTTCATCGCATATTCCGACATTTTTTTAAATCACTCTTTTCTCCTTGCAAATACTTGCATTTTGCACCCATTTTCCGATTTTTATCCTATTCGTCAGTATGAATATTTTGTCATTTCTTAGCCGTTTTTAGCAGATATTATCTTTTCTTGTATAACAGTTTTATTCATTCGACAGCAGGTTTCGACAGTCTTTTCATTTCCTGAATAGTATAATTATAGCTGTTGAAGAAACACCGGGAGTGATTTTAATGACGATATATATCGACGAGCTATTCATTATAAATTTCATTTCCTGTTTCTCAATCCTGTATGTTTTTGCCGCATTTGCAGAGCTTGAAAGGCGATGGCTAAGGCTTATTTTTGCCGCACTTTCAGGCTCGGCAATTGCAGTGATAAGATTTTGCTTTGGGTTTGACGCTATATTTATCCAAATCCTTGAGCTGATTATTCCTGTTACGGCATTTGGCAAGATAAAATTACGCACTCTTATTATGTTTATAATAATGCGGATTCTGCTCTCGGGAATAATAAACACCGTTGTTTCAGCAGTAGGCGGAAGCAGTGCCGTAATACGAGGTGGAATTGTATATCTTGATATAAATCCGCTGTTATTTTTAGCTGTATTTATCATTGTATATCCCCTGCTTTGCCTTATACTGCGACTCATAAGACGGCAAAGACGAAAAATATATACGCTTATGATAAACGGTATCAGTGTAAAGGCATTGTACGACAGCGGTAATCTGCTGAAAAATCCGTATGATGGCAGTGGAGTTATTATTATTGAAAGGTCTTGCATTGACTTTGATGAGGACGAGGGTTTTATGCTTATTCCCTGCAAAACACTCAATAACAGTTCAATGCTTAAGGCATTTAAGGTGCAGGATGTATTTTGCAAGGAAAAGAATATGAAAATAGAAAATATAACAATCGGGATAAGTGAAAATGCACTGTCGCAATCTGGGCAATACAGTGCTCTGGTCGGTCCCGCAGTTTTTAAGGAGTGAAATTATGATGGAATGGTTAGGAAGGTTAACAAAAAGATTTTTCGGGTCCGGAATTGAAGAATGCAGCGAGGTTTATTACATAGGCGGCAGCGATACTCTTCCCTCGCCTTTGTCAAGAGACGAGGAAGCCGAGCTTCTTATCCGCCTTGAGGAAGGCGATGCAGGCGTGAAATCGACACTGATTGAACGCAATCTGCGGCTTGTTGTATACATCGCCCGTAAATTCGAAAACACCGGAATTTATGTTGAGGATTTGATTTCCATAGGCACAATCGGGCTGATCAAGGCAATAAATACTTTTAAGCCCTCAAAAAACATCAAGCTTGCCACCTATGCCTCACGTTGCATAGAAAACGAAATACTGATGTATCTAAGAAAAAACACCAATACCCGGTTTGAGGTTTCAATTGATGAGCCCTTGAACGTAGACTGGGACGGAAATGAATTATTGCTTTCGGATATTTTAGGTACCGAGAACGATATTATATCCAGAGATATTGACAGCGAGGTTGATATTATTCTTTTAAACGAAGCACTGCAAAAGCTTAGTACACGTGAAAGAAAAATTATGGAGTTGCGATTCGGGCTTAAAAACGGCGGCAAGGAAATGACACAAAAGGAGGTTGCTGACCTTCTTGGAATTTCACAATCATACATATCACGCCTTGAAAAGCGTATTATGGGACGGCTCAAAAAGGAAATACTTATGATGAGCTGACTTGACCTTCTTACATAGGAACAATATAATATTTTATGTTCCTTGTAAGGAGGTCTTTTATATGATAAACAAGGTTGAAATCTGCGGAGTAAACACATCAAAGCTTCCCGTTCTTACCAGAGAAGAAAAGGACGAATTATTCGTTAAAATCAAAAGTGGAGATGAATTTGCAAGAGAGCAGTTTATAAAAGGAAATCTGCGTCTGGTTTTAAGTGTAATCCAGCGTTTTAATAACCGTGGTGAAAATGCGGATGATCTTTTTCAGGTTGGTTGCATCGGGCTGATTAAGGCGATTGATAATTTTGATACTACGCTCAATGTTCAGTTTTCCACCTATGCAGTACCTATGATAGTAGGCGAAATCCGCCGCTATTTAAGAGATAACAATTCGATACGTGTAAGCCGGTCGCTGAAGGATATTGCATACAAGGCACTTCACATAAAGGAACGCCTTACCAACAAAAATTCGACCGAGCCATCCGTTGCGGAAATCGCAAAGGAGCTTGATCTCCCGCTTGAGGAAGTAGTATTTGCCCTTGATGCAATAGCCGAGCCGGTATCGCTGTTTGAGCCGGTATATCACGACGGCGGTGAGGCTATATTTGTTATGGATCAGGTCAGGGACACGAAAAACACAGACGAGAGCTGGCTTGAGAATATTGCCTTGAATGAGGCAATGAAGCATCTGGGAAAGCGTGAAAAACATATCTTGAATCTCAGGTTTTTCAAAGCTAAAACGCAAATGGAGGTCGCCGAGGAAATCGGAATTTCACAGGCACAGGTATCACGCCTTGAGAAATCCGCTTTGAAGCAACTGCGGAAGTATATATGAATAAAGGGTGCCGAAAGGCACCCTTTATTCATATCAGACTGTAGACAAAATGGTCACACGCATTAAC
>JAZQHZ010000096.1:0-2114 GCA_045540855.1 Clostridia bacterium | reverse complement strand
TTCCTGTGATATGCACCTTAATTTTTATTGCGGTTTCTGCTTTATTGGTGAAGCGGTTTATTTAATTTTCTTACACTCAAGATAAAAACGCTTATCCTGTGCCTCACCCATTGAGAAGGTCTTTCTCGGAAGTGCGCCATCCTTGATTACGGTTGTAAAAAGATCGTTCTTTTCCATACGGTCTACCATAAAGCCGATTGTATTCTCCGGCTTTGTCAGCTCTCTTACTACATCGTCACCGTGAATGTAATCAATCTCGCCGCCATTTTTTGCAAGATATTCATCAAGGAATTTCTGCAGTGTTCCTACCGGAAGGTTTGACGGTGCATCCTTTACATATACACTGCCCTCATTTCCCTGATATGTATATCTTATCTCCTGACCGCCGTTGTTTTCCTTTGAAGCTGACGGATAGTATTCAAAAAATGCGTCCATAAGCTTTTCGGGATTTGTGTCAAAAATCACTCGCTGGATCGGCTCGAATTCGATTGCCTCATCGTGGATATTCATAAGCTCAACAAGTGCATATCTTGCCGGATGATTTTCTCTTTCCTCTTCACTCAAGCCCTGCTTGATTTCATCCCAGCAGGTCTTTGCAGTTGCTAATGAATGGTTTCCATCACCAACTGCAATGACAAGCACACCCTTGCCCTCTACGTCATACTTTGCTTCAAATGCTGACTCATCCTCAAGAGTGCCAAGTCCTTCAAGTACCTTCTTTTTGTCCTCGTCGTCGATTAAATAGCCCTTTAAATGTCCCGAGCCTGCCATAAGCTCAAAGTCATAGAGCTTTTTATATGTATCTGCCTTTGCGATTACACTTTCAACTATTGTCTTTTCTCTGTCATCAATAAGCATAAGAATATGCGGCAGCTCTAACGGGGCATTGATTCTTATCTTACGTCTCGGCGGTATTCTTTCGATTATTGTACCCTCAGTTGCACGAATTGCGGACTGTGAGCCCTTTGTGAAGTCATATTCCTCCAAATCAACCGTACCGATAATTCCGTGACGTACCTTGCCGTCTGACTGTGTACGTTCGACATAAATGAGCGAATCCTTGTATTCCTCGAAGATACCGTCGTTTACATAGCTTTCCATTGTTGCATTTATTTTTGCAATTCTCTCGTCGCCGTCGTTATCGTTTAAATACACCTCCGGGAAAATGAGATTGAGTGTTGACGGTGAATCTTTAACGGCTTCTGCCGCTTTTTCCCAGTAGTCACGCTGTGATGTGAACTGATCACACGCAACCACACTCCATTTTGAGAAATCCGCTTCCTTTGGAAGTAAAATATCAGCTGTATTAAAAATAGCCATTTTTTCTTATTCCTTTCGTTTTATCTGATTACATCTATAAATTTGCAGTCCGTAACCTTTTGCAAATCACCCGGTGTCATCATCAGCGTAACACCGCATACGCCGCCGCTTACTGCTATCTTTTCAAAGATAAGTGCCGACTCATTAACATATGTCGGATACTTCTTTTTCATTCCAATCGGCGATACTCCGCCGCGGATATATCCCGTAAGAGCCAACAGCTCCTTTACGTGTATCAGCTCCACCTTTTTGTCATTTGCCGCCTTCGCAAGCTTTTTCAAATCCACCTCAGCATTCACAGGCACGCAGACTACCATTATACCCTGCTTTTCACCTCTTGCTACAAGTGTTTTAAAGGATGCCTCGGGTGCAATGCCGGTCACCTCGGCAATTTCCATGCCGAAGTGATCGCCTATTTCGCCCTCGTGCTCGTATTCTATAAAATCGTAGCTTATCTTTGCAGCATTAAGCATACGCATTGCATTTGTTACTACCGGCTTTTTCTTAGCCATTTTATCACCTTATTTCAATTCTCTTTTAAGATAGATTCCAGTATACGATTTTTCGCATTCTGCAACCTCTTCAGGTGTACCTGTTGCTACAACCGTACCGCCCATATCGCCGCCCTCAGGTCCTAAATCTATAATATAATCTGCAGTTTTTATTACGTCAAGATTATGCTCGATTACGATTACCGTGTTTCCACCTTCAACAAGCTTGTTCAAAACCACGATAAGACGGTGAACATCGGCTGTGTGAAGTCCCGTTGTAGGCTCGTCAAGGATATAAATTGT
>JAZQHZ010000095.1:0-3969 GCA_045540855.1 Clostridia bacterium | reverse complement strand
GTATGACGGCAGTGGTCTGACCAGTATGTATCAATCATTCTTAACTCTGTAACCGTCGGATTTCTCTTTTCTGTGTTTGCAAAGTAATTCTGACAGAACTTCAGGTCGTCAATATCCATTGCAAAGCCCATTTCTGAAAGGAATGCTGCCATTGCAGCCTCATCCATTGTATTAAAGCCGTCAACTGTCTTTACGTCTGCCGGTACGTCTACCTTCATGTCAAGTGATTCCGGCTTTTCAAGCGATGCCTCACGTGCCTCTACCGGGTTTATGAGATACTTCTTCGCCTTATTTAATTCCTCGTCGCTTACTTCACCAATAAGCACATATACCTTTGCATAGCGTACTCTCGGACGCTCCTTTGCTGTAAGGATTGAGATACATTCCTCACACGAAGCAGCTCTCTGGTCAAACTGTCCCGGTAAGAACTCTACTGCAAACACCTTGCCCTCCGGAATTTCAACAGTCTCATCATAAGCACTGTCCACCGGCGGCTCTGAGAAAATAAGGCTTCTTGCTGCCTCATATTCGCTGTCGCTGATACCTTCAACGTCGTAGCGGTTGATGATTCTTACTTTTTCCAAACCTGTCATTGAGAGGTTTTCTCTTAAATCACCAAGGACTGACTTAGCCTCGATATCATTACCCGTTTTCTTTTCAACATAAATTCTTCTTACGTTTTCCATCGCAAAAATTTCCTTTCAAAAATTATATGTAATTTAATTTTTTACAAATTCAGTCCCTTTAATAAGCCATTGCCGTCATCGTCAATTTCTACTACGGCATATTTTGCATTATCAAAGGTGAATAGCCAGCTCTGCTCCACGCTTAAGCCAAGCAAGTGGGATATGATGTGTCTTGCAGTGCCAAGATGAGTTACCACCGCAACAGAACCGCCTTTATGATTGGCTATTATTTTATCCATTACGTCATTTACTCTTGACTGTACCTGTGCACTGCTCTCGCCGTTAGGTATCTGATAGTCAATCCAGTTATTGAGCCAGTTTTCGTATTCTTTGGGATTTGCCGCTTTGATTTCTTCAAACGTCATATCTTCCCAATCACCGAAATCCCGCTCTATCAATGCGTAATTCATAATTACCGGTGCCTTGCCGTAAGGTGTTATAGTTGAAATAGCACGACTTAACGGGCTTGAATATATCGCATCAAGCTTTATATCGTCAAGCCTGCGACACAGCTCCTGTGCCTGCTGTTTGCCGTTTTCGTTCATTTCTACATCTGTATGCCCCACACAGGTATGGCGGATATTTGAATCCGTTTCACCGTGGCGGATAATATAAACCGTAGTCAAGCCATTACACCTCCATTAAAGACACTTAGCCCATATTACATATAATTATATCATAAATATTCTTCACAATCAATAGAGGGTACATAAATTTTTTTAGTTTTTTTCATATTTTTTTCTTATAAAATATATCTTGACAAATTCTGCAATTTATGGTATTATAATAATAATCTATGCGGGAGTGGCTCAGTGGTAGAGCGTCACCTTGCCAAGGTGAACGTCGCGAGTTCGAATCTCGTCTTCCGCTTTATTAATGCACTTGCTTTTGCAAGTGCATTTTTTGTATCAAAAAAAAGGTCTGCTTATGCAGACCTCATTTTTTATAAAATCTCAACTGCTGCTTTCTTGTTTTCCTTACTTGCTGCAGCCTTAACAACAGTTCTGATTGCCTTGGCAATTCTTCCCTGCTTTCCTATAACCTTACCCATATCGCCTTCGGCAACTCTGAGCTCTAATGTTATAGTATCATCTTCGTTGTCGATTTGTGTTACAGAAACCTGTTCCGGATCGTCAACCAAAGCCTTGGCAATTATCTCCAAAACCTCATTCATCTGTACAACGCCCTCCAATTAGATAATATTTGACTTCTTTAAGAGAGCCTTTACAGTATCTGTCGGCTGTGCACCGTTGCCAATCCACTTCTTAGCTGCCTCAGCGTCGATGTTTACTGTTGCCGGATCTGTTAACGGATTGTAAGTACCGATTTCCTCGATAAATCTACCGCCTCTCGGATATCTTGAATCTGCTACTACTACTCTGTAGAACGGAGCCTTCTTTGCACCCATTCTTCTTAATCTGATCTTAACTGCCATGTTAATTCACCTCCATAAGTATTTCATGTGTATATATTATAAGCTATTGCCTTATAAACTGTTTTATCTGCGTTTACGCAGGTGCTTGAGCATTTTATTCTGCCTGCCGCCCGTAAACTGCTTCATTACCTTCTGCATCTGCTCGAACTGCTTTAAAAGCTGATTTACATCCTGAACTCTCGTTCCGCTTCCCTTTGCAATTCTTACCTTTCTGCTTGCTCCGATAATTTTCGGATTTTGTCTTTCCTTTTTGGTCATAGACTGAATGATAGCTTCAATATGCACCATTCTTTTTGCATTCTCTTCAGTATCAACCTGGTCGAGAAGCTTTTTATCCATTCCCGGAAGCATTCCTAAAATCTGTGAGAACGAGCCCATCTTTTTAATCTGCTTGAGCTGCTCAAGGAAGTCATCAAGGTCAAACTGCTGTGCCCTTATTTTTGCCTCAAGCTCTGCGGCTGACTTTTCGTCGATAGTTTCCTGTGCCTTGTCAATAAGAGTAAGCACATCACCCATACCGAGGATTCTTGATGCCATTCTGTCCGGATGGAACTGCTCTAAATCGCCAAGCTTTTCGCCGACTGACGCATACTTTATCGGCTTGCCCGTTACCTGCTTTACAGATAATGCAGCACCGCCTCGTGTATCACCGTCAAGCTTTGAAAGAATCACACCCGATACATTAAGCTTTTCATCAAACGTCTTTGCAACGGTTACTGCATCCTGACCTGTCATTGCATCTACAACCAACAGTGTTTCTGTCGGATTTGTTTCGAGCTTTACTCTCTGCAATTCTACCATCAGCTCTTCATCAATATGAAGTCTGCCGGCGGTATCAAGGATTACCGGATCGTTTCCGTGAGCAATTGCGTACTTAACTGCTTCCTTTGCGATAATCTGCGGATCAACATCCGTTCCCATCGAGAAAACCGGAATATCTATCTGCTTACCAAGAACCTCAAGCTGCTTGATAGCCGCCGGACGGTACACGTCACACGCAACCATAAGCGGACGCTTTTTCATTGTCTTTGAGATGTTTAATGCTAATTTTGCGGTTGCTGTTGTTTTACCTGCACCCTGCAAACCGCACATCATAAAGATTGTCGGTCCGTTTTCGGCAAATCTCAAAGGCTCTGCCTCGCCGCCTATCATTTTTGTAAGCTCTTCGTTTACAATTTTGACAAGCTGCTGTGCCGGTGTGAGCGATTCCATTATCTCCTCGCCCAAAGCCTTTTCGGAAATTATCGCCACAAACTCCTTTACAACCTTGAAGTTTACGTCTGCTTCAAGTAAAGCAAGCTTAATTTCACGCATTGCGTCTTTTATGTCCTTTTCAGTAAGCTTGCCCTTGCCACGCATTTTTTTGAATACGCCCTGCAGCTTATCACCAAGACTTTCAAATGCCATCTTAACTTGCTCCTTTCATCAGATTTCCGAGGATAATTTAGCCGAAAGCTCTTTAAGATTTTTAATCTTATCCTCATTTCCTTCAAGAGTGTCAATTATGGAATTCATTTCGTCTATTCCTGCACTGATATCAAGAAAACGTTTCGCAAGTCCGAGTTTTTCTTCATACTCGCTCAACTGCTTTTCGCCACGCTTGATATTGTCTCTTACTCCCTGACGGCTTATCCCGAACTCGTCTGCAATTTCAGCTAACGACAAATCCTCGTTATAATACATATCCAGTGCGGATAACTGCTTATCCGTCAGAAGCTGACCGTAAAAATCCATCAGCATGGAAATTGTTAAATCCTTTGCCATATCAACACCTCTGTAAAGGTCAATCACTTAACAGTCATTAGTATACTCTATTTCAAGCTATTTGTCAAGCATTTATTTTAAAAA
>JAZQHZ010000094.1:0-4237 GCA_045540855.1 Clostridia bacterium | reverse complement strand
CCTTGTCATAGGGAAGCAGCTCTGCAAAATACTGCGAAATTCTCAGCTTTTTTGAAATATCCTCCGCTGTATTCTTGTGGTCGCCCGTAAGTATAATGGTTTGTATTCCTCTGTTTTCAAGCCACGAAACGGCACTGATGCTGTCGCTTCTTATTTCATCGGATATAGTGATATATCCGGCGAATTTACGGTCAATTGCTATATACACCGTAGTATCACTGCTGTCGCTTGATTTATCAATTGAAATGTTATTCTCAGACATCAGGCACTTATTTCCGGCAAGTATGTGTACTCCGTCAAGCCTTGCAGATATGCCTTTTCCGGCAATTTCTTCATAATCGGAAATTCTTTCTTTGTTAATTTCTCCGTCGTATTTTTCTGAAATGGTTTTTGCAATGGGGTGGTTTGAATAATACTCTGCATAAGCCGCAATTTCAAGAAGATTTTCGTGTCCCGCTGAATAGATTTCGTTTACTTCAAATACGCCCTTGGTGAGTGTTCCTGTCTTGTCAAATACCACAGTTCTGAGCTTTGAAAGCGATTCAATATAGTTTCCGCCTTTAATAAGTATTGCATCACGTGATGCTCTGCCGATAGCGGAGAAGAAGCTCAACGGAATAGAAATAACCAACGCACAGGGACACGAAACTACAAGGAATACGAGTCCGCGGTAAATCCATTTTGCAAAATCAAATCCGTCAAAAAGGGGAGGGAAGAGCATAAGAATTATTGCCGCCGCAACCACTATCGGAGTGTAGTATTTCGCAAACTTTGTTATGAATTTTTCGGGCGTGGATTTTCTGCTTTGTGTATTTTGGGCAAGCTCAAGAATTTTTGCAACTGTCGAGTCCTTGTATTCGTGGGTTACACGTATATACACAGGCGAGCCGGCATTTATTGAGCCGCTTATGACCTCACTTCCGACCTTTGCACTTCTCGGCACGCTTTCTCCGGTCAATGCACGTGTATCCATAAAACTTTCGCCAAGCGTAACGATTCCGTCAAGTGGCACTCGTTCTCCGGACTTTATAACGATGATTTCACCAACTGCGACCTCTTCGGGAGATACAGTTATTATTTCACCGTTTCTTTCAACGTTTGCGTGGTCCGGACGTACATTCATTAAATCCGCAATTGATTTCCTGCTCTTATCAACCGCCTTATCCTGAAGATACTCTCCAACCTGATAAAACAGCATTACTGCAACTGCTTCAGGATGCTCGCCGATTGCAAAGGCACCTATTGATGCAATGGACATAAGAAAATTTTCGTCAAGAAACTTTCCCTTGAGTATCCTTTTAACAGCACCTATGACAATATCATATCCCAGCACAATAAACGCACAGATATATGTGAGTGATTTAAAAGGTTCCTTATCTACAATCAGCCCTGCAACAAAAAATAAAACAGCACCGATTGCAAGTCTCCATATCATATCAGATTCTGATTCGTGATTGTGTTCGCAACCACAGCCACAGGAATGTCCGTGGCAATGTTCGTGATTATGTTCCATAAAATAACCTCCTAACATATGAATGATTGTTCATATGTTCATTATATCACCGCATATATACTTTGTCAATAGTTTTTTTGAAAAATTTGCAAATAAAAAGGGCTGTTAGTCAGCCCTTGTATTAAAATCTGTAAGTACGAACGCCCTTTAAGGTGATCTGCGAAGAAATATATTCTTCTTTCTTTTCCCATTCCTTGGCGTAATCAGTAGAGAGATATTTCTTATTATCGTCTGCAAATACCGTAACAACTGTTGAATCAGCACCTAAACTGTCCTGGAGCATAATTGAGCCGATAAGATTTGCACCTGACGAAATTCCTACACCGATACCAAGCTCACGTGAAAGCTTCTGTGCCATTATAATTGAATCAATATCATCAACTGAAACAACCTCATCAAGCTCGTTGAGCTTGCAGATGCTCGGAATAAATTCGTCGCTGATACCTGCAATTCTGTGATGACCTACTTTATAGCCGGTTGAAAGGGTAGGTGAGTTTAATGGCTCTAACGGACAGGCCTTACAGTCAGGATTAACTGCCTTAAATGCCTTGCCGAGTCCCATAATTGTGCCACCTGTGCCAACTCCTGCAACCACGCCCTCAGGTCTGCGTCCTAAGCCCTCAAGCTGAGCAAGAATTTCAGCACCTGTTGTGCCGATGTGAGCGATAACGTTGTCCTCGTTAGAGAACTGTCCGGGAAGGAAAACGCCGCCCTGCTTTGCAAGCTCCTCGCTCTTTGCAATTGAGCCTAAAAATCCGCCTTCTTCACGTGATACAAGCTCAACTCTTGCACCGTAGCTCTTCATAAGATTGATTCTTTCTGTACTCATCCAGTCCGGCATAAAGATCACTGTCGGGTGTCCTAAATATGCCGCCATTGCAGAAAACGCAATTCCTGTGTTGCCGCTGGTTGCTTCGCATACTGTATCGCTGGGGTTAATGGTGCCGGTTTCGTATGCCTTTTTCATTATATAATAGGAAATTCTGTCCTTTATTGAACCACTTAAATTGTAATATTCAGCCTTCGCAAAAATTCGTCTTTCACTGCCCTTGTAATCAAAGATTATCTCAAGCAAGGGAGTATTACCGATCATATTTTTAATATTATCAAATTTATTCACTAAAATATGTCCCTCTTTTCATTAATACATCTTTTATATTTTACTCCAAAATATAGCAGTTGTCAACCCTAAATTACAGGTTTTTTATACGGTCAAAAACCTCTGATTTCTGAAGAGGTGCAAGCGAAGCATAATTATCTTCAATAAATCGCCATATTTTATGGGTTTTCAAGTACTTATAATATGCAGAGGTTGAGATTTTTGTGCTTTCACGAAAGCCCTCGGACATATTAACACAATACTGCAATTTCTCGCTTATATCAAAAGAACCTTCGATTTTTGCATCTGTTTCTTCCAAATCAATACCTAAATCCTCTGCAGCAAAGAAAAGAATGTCCGTTCCCATTGCAGTGGCAAAGCCGGTGGAAAAATCCATAAGCTCACGGTAAGCAGTAGTTGAAATGAAAGCAACAAAGGCAGTTTCGGTTGAATAATTGCAGTATTTGCTGAGATAGTTTATAACATATGCCATATTGATGTTGGCACTGACCTTTAGCTTTTTAGGTGTTAAATTCATTTTATTCTCCTGTGATTTCTCCATACATAATTCCGTCTATGGCTTCAGACATATGCACTGTTCTGTACTTGCTGTGCAGGTCCTCATCAGTCTTAACATAAACTGTAATATAATTTGCGGTTTTACCCTCAAAATATCCGTTCTTAACTTTCTGTTCAAAAAGAACCTCCATATCACGACCGATAAAACGGTTCAGAAACTCGTTACGGCTGTTTTGTGTGATTTCTATAATTCGCTTTGAACGCTCTTCCTTGAT
Source organism: Clostridia bacterium (assembly GCA_045540855.1). Lineage (GTDB taxonomy): Bacteria > Bacillota > Clostridia > UBA1381 > UBA1381 > UMGS1958. The sequence goes on along the minus strand of JAZQHZ010000094.1, from coordinate 831 downwards.
TTCAGGACGAATCTGGTCACTTCTGCGTGCGGCAGGAGTACCTTTTCTTTGCGAATACTGGAATATATGCGCATCAGCAAAGGCAATGTCAGTGGTAAATTTTGCAGTCTTTTCAAATTCCTCGTCAGTTTCACCCGGGAATCCTGTCATAATATCCGTTGTAATTGCCACATCTTCAAATGCTTCACGCAAGCCCTCAACAATATCGGCATACTGAGCAGTAGTATATTTTCTGTTCATACGCTTTAATGTTTCGTCACAACCGGCTTGCAGTGAAATATGGAAGTGAGGACAAAGCTTTGTACAGCCCTTGATCTGCTCCACAAAATCGCGGTTTAAGGTCATAGGCTCGATTGATGAAAGACGCATTCTTTTAACACCGTCAATTGCATCAACCTTATTGATAAGCTGCTCAAGCGAGGTGCATTCAAGATCACGTCCGTATGATGCCACGTGAATACCTGCAAGAATAAATTCTGTAAAGCCGTGAGTAGTTAATGTTTTGATTTCTTCTAAAATCTCGCTTTCCTTGCGGCTTCTTACCGGACCTCTGGCATAGGGAATAATGCAATATGAGCAGAACTGCGAGCAGCCGTCCTGGATTTTTATAAATGCACGTGTGCGGTTGTCATAGTGAGTGATATTCAATTGCTCAAATTCATGTGTATGCATAATGTCAAGCACGTCATTTACCTTTATATTATCATTGAGCATTTCAACCTTTTCGACAATTTTACTCTTTTCCTGATTGCCAACAACAAGATTAACTCCCTCAATTGCAAGCACTTCATCAGGTGCAGTCTGAGCATAGCAACCCGTCACTGCAATTAT
>JAZQHZ010000093.1:0-23547 GCA_045540855.1 Clostridia bacterium | reverse complement strand
ACCGCTTGGCCTCCGACTTGTATTTAATGTTGCGGCGGATATGGTGCGAATGTGTCCGGCACTCTCAAAGCGTGTAAAAATACTTGAATCCCAGAAACGGCTCATATATCAGCCAACGGGAAGTATCTATCAGGTTCTTTCTGCCGATGTTGGTAATAAGCATGGTTTCAACACTCATGGTGTTGTGTTTGATGAGCTACACACACAGCCGAACAGAAAGCTGTTTGATGTCATGACAAAAGGCTCCGGTGATGCTCGTATGCAACCACTATATTTCCTTATCACTACTGCCGGCAGCGATACAAAATCCATCTGCTACGAAACACACCAAAAGGCACAGGATATAATTGAAGGAAGAAAGATAGACCATACCTTCTATCCAGTTATATACGGAGCGGATGAGTCAGACGATTGGACGGACCCAAAGGTGTGGAAAAAGGCGAATCCGTCACTCGGCATTACTGTTGGTATCGATAAGGTAAAGGATGCATGTGAATCAGCAAAGCAAAATCCGGGTGAAGAGAATGCTTTCCGTCAACTCCGTCTTAATCAATGGGTTAAACAAGCGGTACGTTGGATGCCGATGGATAAATGGGATAAGTGTGCTTTTGCAGTTAATGAGGATGATTTGGAAGGCAGAGTCTGCTATGGCGGTCTTGACCTCTCCTCCACTACCGATATAACAGCATTCGTACTTGTATTCCCACCGCTTGACGAGGATGATAAATATGTAGTACTGCCGTATTTTTGGATTCCAGAAGATAACATAGACCTGCGTGTACGGCGGGACCATGTCCCTTATGATGTATGGGAACGACAAGGTTATCTGTTCACTACCGAGGGTAATGTTGTTCATTACGGGTATATAGAAAAATTTATCGAACAGCTCGGAGAAAGATACAATATTCGTGAAATTGCATTTGAGCGCTGGGGTGCTGTACAGATGGTGCAGAACCTTGAGGGTATGGGTTTTACAGTTGTACCGTTCGGTCAAGGATTTAAGGATATGTCCCCACCAACAAAGGAGCTTATGAAGCTTGTTCTTGAAGAAAAGATTGCACATGGCGGACATCCTATTCTGCATTGGATGATGGATAACATCTTCATCAGAACTGACCCGGCAGGAAACATAAAAGCAGACAAGGAAAAATCAACTGAAAAGATAGATGGTGCTATCGCAACTATAATGGCTCTTGACAGAGCAATCCGCTGCGGTAACAACACAGACGCTTCTGTTTACGATGACAGAGGTATTTTATTTATATAAATGTATTATTCCGATAAAACCAAAAATATTATTCCGATAGTATTGATATTATTCCGATAAAGTGGTATAATAAATATTAGATTGGAGGGATAATCTATGTTTATGACAGTAAAACAAGCTTCTGAAAAATGGGGGATTTCTGATAGAAGAATTCGAGTTCTTTGTTCCGAAGGTAAAATTCCCGGAGCATATCAAGAAGGGCGCGGTTGGAAAATCCCTATCGATGCAAATAAGCCAGCCGATGGACGATACAAATCAAAAGAAAGTATTCTTTCACAGATTGACAATAAGAAAAAGGAATTAGATAGCCGAAGACCTTTAACCGAGGGTGAAGTGGAAAGGCTGAATGAAGAGTTTATAGTAGAATACACCTATAACTCAAATGCCATTGAAGGTAATACACTTACTTTGCGAGAAACAGATTTAGTGCTAAGAGGCCTTACTATTGACCAGAAGCCATTAAAGGATCATATGGAGGCTGTTGGGCATAAAGAAGCTTTTGAATTTGTAAGAGAACTCGTAAAAAATAATGTACCGATTAGCGAGAATATTATCAAGCAGATTCACTACCTTGTTCTTGCTGATAAAAAAGATGACCGAGGTGTATACCGCAAGGTCCCTGTTCGTATTATGGGAGCACAGCACGAGCCGGTGCAGCCATATCTCATTGAGCCTAAAATGGAACAGCTATTACACGATTTTACTGAAAGCAATGAGCATGTCGTAACAAAACTGGCACGATTTCATATTGAATTCGAGGGAATACATCCGTTCATCGACGGTAATGGAAGAACAGGCAGACTTTTAGTAAATCTGGAACTGATGAAAGCGGGATATCCACCTATTGATATTAAGTTTACTGACCGAATTGCGTATTACAACGCATTTGATGAATATCATGTGAAGCATAATCTTTCCGCGATGGAGAATTTGTTTGCAGGATATATAAATTCAAGATTGGATTCATACTTGAAAATGTTACAAGAATAAATAATTGCGTAAAAAGTTGCGTATTCTGAAAATACAAAACACGCAAAAATTGCGTATTTTTAAGCATCTCTTCGGAGGTGCTTTTCTTATGCCTAAATTTTTGAAGGAGATGATTCTATATGAATATATTATCAGGACTTTTTCGTTCAAGGGATAAGCCGACAAATGCCACATCCGGTAGCTCCTACCGATTCTTTCTCGGTGGCTCAACGTCTGGCAAGAACGTAAATGAACGCTCTGCAATGCAAATGACAGCGGTGTATTCGTGTGTGAGAATACTATCCGAGGCCGTTGCAGGATTACCTTTGCATCTTTATCGTTACACTGATGAGGGTGGTAAAGAAAAGGCGGTTGACCATTCGTTATATTTCTTATTACACGATGAGCCGAATCCGGAAATGACATCATTTGTGTTCAGGGAAACGCTTATGACGCACCTTTTGTTATGGGGTAATGCCTACGCACAAATTATCCGTAATGGCAAAGGTGAGGTCATAGCACTCTATCCCTTAATGCCAAACCGAATGACTGTTGACCGAGATGAAAAAGGTGGTCTTATATATAAATATAATACAAGCAAGGACGATGCACCGACTATGAAAGGCTCTATTGTTACACTCAAGCCTTTGGATGTGCTGCATATTCCGGGACTTGGCTTTGATGGATTAGTCGGTTATTCCCCTATTGCTATGGCGAAAAATGCTATCGGTATGGCAATAGCGTGTGAGGAATACGGTGCTAAATTCTTTGCTAATGGTGCTACTCCCGGCGGCATATTAGAGCATCCGGGAACAGTAAAAGACCCTGAGCGTGTGCGTGACAGCTGGCACAGTGCATTCGGCGGCAGTTCAAACGCAAACAAGGTGGCTGTTTTGGAGGAAGGTATGAAGTATACACCGATTTCCATATCTCCCGAACAGGCACAATTTTTAGAAACAAGAAAATTTCAAATTAACGAAATAGCTCGAATTTTCAGAGTACCTCCGCATATGGTAGGTGACCTTGAAAAGTCGAGCTTTTCTAATATAGAGCAACAGTCGCTTGAGTTTGTGAAATACACACTCGACCCGTGGGTATGCAGGTGGGAACAAGCAATGGTACGTTCACTACTCTCGCCTACCGATAAAAAGATCTATTTTGTAAAGTTCAATGTAGACGGACTACTTCGTGGTGATTATCAAAGCCGTATGAACGGCTATGCCACTGCAAGACAAAACGGTTGGATGAGTGCAAATGATATACGAGAGCTTGAGAATTTAGACCTCATTCCCACTGAACAAGGCGGTGACCTATACCTCATAAACGGGAATATGACTAAGCTTGAGGATGCAGGTATTTTTGCGGCAACAGCAGCCGATGACGGAAAGGAGAAAAATGCTGATGAAGAAGTTTTGGAATTGGAAGACGATAACGAATCAAGCGGAGGTGCCGGAAAGGACACTGTTTCTGAACGGAACAATCGCAGAGGAAAGCTGGTTTGACGATGATGTAACACCACAGCTTTTTAAGGACGAGCTAAACGCAGGTACAGGCGATATTACGGTTTGGATAAATTCTCCGGGAGGTGACTGTGTGGCAGCAGCTCAAATCTACAATATGCTGATGGACTACAAGGGAAATGTTACTGTTAAGATTGATGGCATTGCGGCAAGTGCTGCATCAGTTATTGCAATGGCAGGCACAAGGGTTTTAATGTCACCTGTTTCTATGCTTATGATACATAATCCTATGACTATCGCATACGGCAATTCTGCTGAAATGCAAAAGGCTATTGAAATGCTCGGTAGCGTCAAGGACTCTATCTTAAACGCATACGAAATCAAAACTGGTCTGACACGTGCAAAGCTCTCGCACCTTATGGATGCAGAAACTTGGATGGATGCAAACAAGGCTATTGAGCTTGGTTTTGCAGATGACATTATGAAACGTGCTGACGTTAATGATGATATTCCTGCCCCACAGATATCGATGATATTTTCAAAGGCAGCGGTAACAAACTCTCTTATGGACAAGATTGCATCAAAGTGCAAAATTGAGCCGACAGAACACAAAAACACAGTAACAGCCGATTCACTTATGGAGAGGCTTAACTTAATCAAAAATTGGAGGTAAAAAGCTATGAGTAAGATTTTAGAAATGCGTGAAAAGCGTAACAAGGCATGGGAGGCTGCAAAGGCCTTTGTGGAAACTAAGCGTGACAAGGACGGTCTGCTTTCAGAGGAAGATGCAAAGACGTATGCCGAAATGGAACAGAGGGTCAAGGATATGGGCATCGAAATTGAACGTATGCAGGCAATGGAAGATATGGAGACAGAGCTTAATAAGCCTGTGAACACTCCTATCACCCATAAGCCTGTCACAGATAATCCTGAAAACAAGAAAACAGGACGTGCATCTGATGAGTACAAAAAGGCTATGATGTCTGCACTTCGTTCAAACTTCCGTAACGTGAGCAATGTTTTGCAGGAGGGTGTTGATGCTGATGGCGGTTACCTTGTGCCGGAGGAATACGACAGCCGTTTGATTGACGTATTGACCGAAGAGAATGTGTTCCGAGGTCTTGCGACAACGATCACAACAAGCGGTGAGCGTAAGATTAACATTGCCGCTACAAAGCCTGCGGCAGCGTGGATTGATGAAGGCGAATCTCTTACATTCGGTGATGCAACCTTCTCACAGATTAACCTTGATGCACACAAGCTTCATGTTGCTGTCAAGGTGACCGAGGAGCTGTTATATGACAACGCCTTCAATCTTGAAAACCATATCATCGATATGTTTGCAAAGGCACTGTCAAATGCCGAAGAGGATGCATTCCTTAACGGTGACGGTGTTGGTAAGCCGCTTGGTATATTTGCAGAAAACGGCGGTGCAGAACTTGGTGTAACAGCAGCATCTGCAAATGCAATTACAGCAGATGAAATCATCAATCTTGTATATTCTCTTAAACGTCCGTATCGTAAAAGAGCAAAGTTCCTTATGAACGACCAGACTATTGCCGCAATACGTAAGCTCAAGGACGGTAACGGTAATTATTTATGGCAGCCTTCTGCACAGGCAGGAGAGCCTGACCGCCTGTTCGGTTACGAGGTTATAACATCCCCGTATGCACCGACAATCGAGGCTGGCAAGCCTATAATCGCATTCGGTGATTTTAGCTATTACAATATCGGTGATCGTGGCACACGTTCATTTGCAGAGCTTAAGGAGCTGTTTGCCGGAAACGGTATGGTCGGCTTTGTCGCAAAGGAGCGTGTTGACGGTAAACTCGTACTTCCGGAGGCAATCAAAACTCTTAAGATGGGAGCGTAATGTAAATGAAGATACAGATTTTAGTTTCATGTGCAGGACTTGATTTCAGCTTTGTTGTTGGTGAAACTGCTGAGGTGAGTGCTGAACTTGGCAAGGACCTCATAAAAGCAGGATATGCCCAAGAGGTAAAGACAGCACCGGCAAAGAAACCGAAAGCTGAAACAGCAAAGGGTGATGCCGATGCTTGAGCTTTCAGAGGTTAAGCAATATTTACGTCTTGATACGGATGCAGAGGATGAGTATTTGCGGATACTCATCCTTTTAGCTTCAGAGATGTGCGAGAATTATACACGAATACCACTGCCGGAGGAATTGCCTGAAAGCTACAAACAAGCAATGCTTTTATGTATAGGATACTTCTTCGAACAAAGACAAGGTACGAAGGACGGAATACCAAAAGTATTTTATACTTTACTTGCACCATACAGAAAGGCGGCGTTTTAGATGGACTTTTCAAAGATGCGGCACAGGATAACGTTCCTCAAACCCAACGGTACAACAAAAAATACTATGGGTGAAAATGTGCCTGAATATTCCGAGCTTAGAACTGTATGGGCGTTTGTTGCTCCGAAAACAGGACGTGAATATGACGAGGCACAAAAGCTCCGTGCTGAAACTACCTACAATGTGCATACGAGATATTTTGCGGATGTTACTGCAGAGATGCAGATTAAATATAACAATAAAATATTCAAGATTGAATCAGTTTTGAATGTAAACGAGCGAAATGAAGAACTGCATATTGTGGCAAGCGAGGTGGATTCCTTTGGCAAGACAGGTTGATGTGTTCGGATTTGATGAACTGCAGAAAGCGTTCGAGCGTTGTGAAAAAAGGTATCCTGACCAAGCGGATGCACTTTTGATGGCGCAAGGTCAGGCGGTAAATAAGCGGACAAAGTCACTCACTCCCGTAAGAACAAAAAAGCTCCGTAATTCGTGGAGGCTTAAAAAGGTCAAGCTGTATAAGGGCGGTAAGGTGCGAGTGGTACGAATACAGTCCGTTGCACCTCATGCTCACCTTATCGAGCTTGGTCATGAAATAGTGCGGGGCGGCAGAACACGAGAACGCGGCAGAAAACTCAATCGTGTGCAACGGTCGGCTCGTAGCATCACATCCAGAGGACGTGTCGAGGGTAAGTTTATGCTTGAAAAGTCTATGTCCGAGGCTCAGTCGAGGTTTGAGGGTGATGCGAATAAAATGCTTGAGAGATTAACAGAGGATATAAAGGTGTAGGGATGATTACAGAAAAAGATATACAGACAAGGGTTGGTGAAATACTGACCGACAATGGCTTCAATGTTGTGGCAGGCGAAGTAAACGAAGGCTTTGATAAGCCAGCTGTGTTTGTGGCGGTGTATCCCGCAAATGCAAAGCTGCAAGCCTGCGGAGGTGCAACAGAGGAGGTTACAGATACAGTTGAAATACAGTATATTTCAGCTGTAGAAACGGTCGAGGACTGTATCAATGCAGCAAATAAAATCAAGAGGCTATTCCTCTACTCGCCGTTTGACATACAAGACCGCCGTATCACTATACAGGAAATCGAGTTCGAAATTGAAAAAAGTGTGCTATATGTGTACTTTGAGATTTCATTCATCCAGAGAGTGGATACGGATACAGAGTATGAGGAAATGAAAGAAATCCAACTTATAGAAAGGGTGAATTAAAATGGGACTTCCTGAAATTTTAATTGAATTCAAGGCAAAAGCCGAAACTGCCGTAAGGCGAAGTGAGAATGGCATTGTCGCAGTTATCTTAAGGGACGATACAAAAACAGGCGAAGGCAATCTTAGCTATAAATATCAGACCGCAGCGGATTATGGTCTTGCAAGTTCGTGGACTACTACAAGTCGCAGATACTTAAATCTTGTGTTTGCAGGCTCACCGAAGAATGTGCTTGTTGAGCGTATCGGAGCAGACGAAAGCTATGATGACGCTCTTGCAAGGCTTAAGAACAAAAAGTGGAACTGGCTTGCTATTCCTGGCTTGGCAGAGGACGATGCTCAGGATATTGCCGATTGGATTATTGCACAGAGAAATAGCAAGAAATCGTTCAAGGCTGTACTTCCGAACTGCAGTGCAAACCATGAGGGTATTGTGAACTTCACTACTGACGGTATCAAGTGCGGTGCATATAACTATTCTACAGCCGAGTTCTGCGCAAGAATTGCAGGGTTGTTGGCAGGACTTTCAATGACCGAAAGTGCTACATATCAGGTACTTGCTGATGTTACAGCCATTACCGAGAGCATCACAGCAGATGCCGATATTGATGCCGGAAAGTTTATTCTCATAAATGACGGTGAGAAAATCAAGGTCGGCAGAGGTATAAACTCGCTTGCAACACTCAGCGGTGATAAGACCGAGGATATGAAGAAAATCAAGATTATTGAGGGTATGGACTTGATGCGTGATGATATTCGCTCTGCCTTTGAAAGCAATTACATCGGCATCAACAATAGCTACGATAACAAGGTTATGTTCGTAGCTGCAATCAATCAGTATTTTGACGGTCTTGTAAGACAGGGCATTCTCTATGGCGAGGCAGAGAACATAGCCGATATTGACGTAGCAGCACAGCGTGACTGGCTTGCACAGAGGTATGATGTTTCAGAATACTCGGACGATGATATCAGAAAAGCAAAGACAGGGAGCTTTGTGTTTGTGACTGCAAACGTTACATTCTGCGATGCGATAGAAGACCTGAACTTTGCTATCAATATGGAGTAAGGAGGTAACGGATAATGGCAAGTGAAAGACAGATGCCGTCTGTCGGAAAGGTTATATCGGGAACACACGGATACTTCTGGTGGAACAACAGTATTTGTTATGAAATCACTTCTTTTGAGGCGAAAATCAAAACCAACCGTGAAACCATAAACTTTTCAGGACAGATGTGGGATGATTCAAAGCTGATGGGTGTATCGGGTACTTGGTCAGCTAAAATTAAGAAGGTTTACTCTCGTGGCAAAGCCTATGCCGAGAAACTGGCAAACGGTATTGATGAAAGACTTACCTTGATTTCAAAGCTTGAAGACCCCGACAACGGCGGTACAGAACGTGTACAGCTCACCTCGTGTTGGCTTGACGAGCTTACACTGCAGGCTTTTGAAAATGGTAAGATAACGGAAGATGAGTTCAGTGGAGGCTTTGTTGGATTCAAATACCTCGACACAATAGACGACCCTTGCATATAAGGGACATATAATCAAAATAAAACAAATAGAGAAGGGACATATAAAATGAACAGAGAAACAAAATTGACACTTGCAGAACTTTTAAAGCGTAAAGAGCAGATGCTTGAAAGCAAGAAGGTAAAAAAGACACAGGACTTGTATGTAAAGTCCATTGATGCAACTATCACCATCGAAGAGCCGACAGGTGCATTATGCAGAGATGCAAATGATATGGAGGCAGGCGAAGGTGATAAGTATTTGTGCTATGAGTGCATCAAGGAGCCGAACCTTAAATCGAAAGAGGTTCAGGAGGCATTCGGCTGTGCTGTGCCTATGGACGTTGTTGATGTTATCTTCGCTCCCGGTGAAATTCCTCAGATTGCGATTGAGTGTATGAAGCTTGCGGGATATATGGGCGGAGTTGAAGCAGTAAAAAACTAATACAGTCGGATGGTGATCTGCAGCTTATCCATTACTACCTTCAAAAGGGGTTTGATTGGGACAGGCTTGCAGGTCTTTCACTGTCCGAGAAAATTTTTCTGAAAGCGAGCATGGAGCTTGCTATTGAAGAGGAAGTGCAAAAATATAAGGCTATTCTCGGCAGTTAAGGATTGGAGGTGTAACAGCTATGGCCGGAAGAAATATAGGGGCAACTTTATCTCTTAACAATGGTAACTTCTTTACCAACATGAAGTCTGCAATTACGGCAAGCAGTAAGCTGAAAGCATCTCTTGACGGCACTGGTAAAGCTACTTCAATACTCGGTGATAAAATGCATAGTGTGTCGGGTGTGGTAATGAATGTGGCTAAAGGTATAACTATTGCCGGAGCAACAGCCGCTACTGCTGTTGGTGCAATGGTAACTAAATCTGTAAACTCATTTGCAGAATATGAACAGCTTATCGGCGGTGTTGAAACCCTCTTTAAGAGCAGTGCAGAAACTGTAAAAGGCTATGCAAACGAAGCATACAAGAATGCAGGTCTTTCTGCAAATGAGTATATGAGTACTGTCACAAGCTTTTCAGCATCGCTCATAAACAGTATGGGCGGTGATACAGAGGCGGCAGCATCAAGAGCAAATATGGCTATCAATGATATGTCCGATAATGCGAATAAGATGGGTTCAAACATGGACACCATTATGCAGACATATCAGAGTATATCTCGTGGTAACTATGGAATGCTCGACAACCTTAAGCTTGGCTACGGCGGTACGAAGACGGAAATGGAACGTCTGATTGCAGATGCAGAGCGTATGCGTGCCGAGATGGGTAAGCCTATTGATTATGACATCAGCAGTTTTTCTGATGTAGTATCGGCAATACATGATATACAGACAAGCATGGGCATTACGGGTACAACCTCAAAAGAGGCTGCGACTACTATTTCCGGCTCACTTAGTATGCTGAAGGCATCGTGGAACAATACACTTACAGCTATTACAGTTGGCGGTGAAATGTTTGATAATTCCATAGACAACCTCGTGACCTCTGCAATGACCTTCGGCAAAAATATAATTCCGGCTATCGAAGGAGCACTCAGCGGAGTCGGACACCTTGTGACCGGGTTAGCTCCTGTTATTGCGGCAGAGCTTCCGAATATGGTAAGAACTGTACTTCCGTCACTTGTATCTGCGGCTGGAAGTTTGGTGTCGGGTATAGCAAGTCAAATCCCTGCAATCGCAGGTGCAGTTCTGTCATCTGTACCTGCTGTACTTGACGGTATGGCTGGTATGCTTGGTGAAAGCAGTGTCGGAAAATTGAAGTCTGAATTTGATAATCTCAAAAATTCGATTTCTACTGCATTGTCGGGAATAGATACGAGTGTAATATCTAATCTTGCAAGCGGTATTATTCCTTCGCTGTGCGGAGCTTTGTCACTTGCAATGAATACAGCTTCGGGTCTGATTTCGGTTGCAAGTACACTCTCACCTGTGATTGCAGGTGTGGCAGGAGCTGTTACGGCATACAAGATTGCGGTTACTGCTGCGAATGTAGTCGAGGGCATCAGAAACGGTCTTATCGCATTCTCGGCAGCGATGACAGGCACACAGGCAGCAGCATTTGCACCGCTTACAACAGCTACTATTGCACAGATAGCTGCAACACAGGCACTCAATGTTGTAACAGGTGCGTTTGGTGCTATTATGACTTTTGTCACATCACCGATTGGTCTTGTTGTTATTGCGATTGGTGCGATTATTGCCATAGGTGTGCTTTTGTATAAGCATTGGGATACTGTAAAAGCCTTTGCAATGAACCTTTGGAATAACATCAAGAATATTTTTGAAGGTATCAAAAATGCCATTTCAAATGCGTGGAACAGTGTAAAGGAAAAAGCATCTGCTGTATGGGGCGGTATTAAGAATGTAGTATCAAGCAAGCTCAACAACATCAAGAATGCCTACAACGAACATGGCGGCGGACTTAAGGGTATTGCCGCCGGATACATGACAGCATTAAAGGAATATTACAAAACAGGATATGATGCGATAAACGCACTGACGGGCGGTAAGCTCGGTCAGATGGTCGAGGGTGTGAAGTCTAAACTCGCTCCGATGGTCGGTGCAGTAAAAGAAAAGCTGACAGGAATTAAGGATGCGTTCGGCAATGCCTTTTCAAATGCTGTTAATTTTGTGAAGACATCATATAACGAGGGTGCTTTGAAACCTGTGGTTGATAAGATGGTCACAGCTTTCGGGAATATCAAAACCGCTGTTGCTGAAAAATTTACCGGGATAAAGGATGCAGTTTTGTCAAAGCTGTCAGCCGTTGGTGAGGCTGCATCGGGCCTTAAGGATAAGATTGCAGAAAAGTTTATTACTGTTAAGGATGCGGTTGCAGAAAAATTTGCAGGTATAAAGACTGCTGTTATGTCTGTACTCACTCCGCTTGGTGAGGCGGTTTCCGCTGTGATTACAGGCATAAGGAGTGTTATCTCAAACATCATTGGAGGGATAAAGACATATGTGGTAAATACAGTGCAGAACATAAAAACAACGGTTCTGAATATAGTAAACGATGTAAAACAGAATTTTATAACGTTCTTTACAAGCATAAAAACAGCCTTTGAAAATGTAAAGAACGGTATTGCAACAGTATTTAACGGTGTAAAGACTATTATATCGGGAGTGTTTCAGTTTATTGTAGGTATTTTCACATTGAACACTGATACGATCAAAAACAGTGTACAAACCATTAAAGACGGATTCTTTACTGCATTTGAGGGAGTAAAACAGATTGTTACCAATGTCTGGACGGCAATAACCTCGGCAGCAAGCCTTGTCTGGAACAACATAACAACCGTTGTATCTGGTGCAATTAACGGAGTAAAGATGCAGATAAGTACGGTAACAGGTACCGTCAGCGGTGTGTTTAATTCAGTTAAAAATACAATCTCAAATACCTTTGAAAGTGTTAAATTAAAGGTGGTAAGTGTATTTGATAACGTAAAACGCATAATCTCTAATGCCATAAGCACCATAAAGGGTTATTTTAATTTCAATTGGTCGTTGCCGAAGATAAAGCTTCCGCACTTTAAGATAACAGGCTCGTTCAGCCTTAATCCGCCGTCAACACCGAGCTTTGGTGTTGAGTGGTATAGAAAGGGCGGTATCATGACACGTCCTACAATGTTCGGTATGAACGGCTCAAATGCAATGGTCGGCGGTGAAGCGGGTGCAGAGGCTATACTTCCGCTTGATATGCTGTGGAGTAAACTTGCACTGGTGATGAATAACCTGAATTCAAATCAGAAACCGACAGTAAATAACTATGTGAGTGTAACAGTAAATACAGATAACGCTAATGCTGATGAGATTGCGGATACTGTTGCAAAGAAAATAGTGGATAGTATTGAGAATATGTAGGAGGATTGATATGGATATATATTTAAGTGTGAATAATCGTGCCGAGGTTATGCGTCTGCCTGTCATTCCTCCTGAGTTCACTATATCGAAACCGCAGAATGCAGAAACTTTTGAAACGGTGTCGCAGGGAGAACTTCAGCTTATCGGTGTACCAAAGCTAAAAGGCATCACGATTTCGAGTTTCTTCCCGGTAAGAGATTATCCGTACCTTCGTAACACGTCAATGAAAGGCTGGGAGTATGTGTACAAGATTGATACTTGGATAGCACAAAAGCTCCCGATACGTCTTGTTATAACGGATATTCCGATAAATATGGCAGTGGCTGTGAAGAATTTCGACTATACGATTAAGACAGACGGCGATTTGTGGTATAACCTTCAGCTTGAAGAGTTTCCGCTGCCGATGTAAGAGGTGCTATTATGGCTATTGAAAGTACATACGGGGTTTCCGGCAGAGCTGTTATTAACAAAAAATTGATAAACTTAACCGAGATACCGTCAAATGGTACACTTGCTATATACGCAGGTGGCACCGAGATTACAAAGAATATTGGCGGTGTGAGTTGGAAGAACAGCATATATGAGCTTGCAACAACACTCTCCTTTGAAACAGCAAAGACAGATAATGCGTATCTTAAAGACCTCATCTACTCACCCAAGCTTGGCGAGGTTATTCGTATTATTACAAACACAGAGGTGTTCCGGGGTGTTGTGATTAAGGTTGATGACGGGGATAAGAATAAAAACAAGTATACCGCAGTTGATATGGGTTGGTATCTGAATAAAACAAGTCAAACGTATCAGTTCAAGGATATCACTGTAAAAGATGCCATAAAGGAAATATGTGCTGACCTGTCAATTCCTATTGACGATATATGCGAATTAAACACAAAAATCACGCAGATATATTTTGATAAAACTGTGTCGGATATTATAAAGGATTTGCTTGCAAAATGCAGCGGAGATTATAACTATGACTTTACTCCGAAAGGACTGCGTATATACAAGATCGGTGACTTGGTGGCATATCCGGAGTTCAGGTTGGCGAGCAACCTTGCACAGGGTTACTCCCCAGACTACAAAGGCGGTGTCAGTCATTCCGAAAGCATAGAGGAAATGAAAAATTCCATCAAGGTGGTTTCTGAAAAGGACAATGTGTTCACAGAACTTATGGTTTTGCAGAATAATGAGCTGATTGACGAGTACGGATTTCTGCAGAAGGTTATGAAAATCGATCCTGAAAAAGAAAGTGCTGATGGCGTTGTAAACAGCGAGCTGTGGTGGAACGGCAGAACAAAGGAAACATACAGCTTTGAAATTATAGAGAAGTATGACAGCTACACAAGAGCCGGAGAGGTTATTATGGTAACCGGAGTAAGCTATGTGATAGAAAGCACAGAACATCGTTTGAGCAACGGTTGGCATTTTAATAAGCTGGATTTGCGGAAGGTTTAGTCGGATTATTAAATTGTTTTTTGAGCAATATTATGCTATAATTATTCTAAATATAAATTAGAATTTTGGAGAGTGAAGAATATGACAAAAATTATTACTTATACGGACAAAAAAGGTGGTTTTTCAAGAAAAGCTGATGGGACTGATGATGTTACAGACAAGAAAAAGGGTAAAATGTTTTTTTCAGAAGAAGAACGAGTATATGCAGAGCAGGAACTCGATGAGCTAATCAAGGATGGTTGGCAGATATTATCTTCTTCAACTTATACAACAGACTCAAGTGTAATGGGTAGCACTATTTCGCTTTTAACAAAGTTAACGGTTATTATGTATAAACAACAGTAACCTTCAGTTTATTATAATCACAAAGCGATTACATTAAGTAGTCGCTTTTTTTGTGCCCTGAAAGGAGGAGTATATGAACAACATTACAAAGCTTGCAAAACACATCAAAGCAAGAGATAATCCACTGCCGTACTCACCAATGTTTGGTGAAATAATATCACTGCCGGAGCTGAAGATACGGCTTGGTACAAGAATACTTCTTACAAAGCAAGATATCAAGTCCATATTCGATATTTATGAAACAGAGATTATTGACGAGCGTGTACGGTATGTTAATCTTAATAAAACAGTGGTGCTTCTCCCATATTCAAAGGATAATAAATTTATTGCGATTGGGGTGTTAGAGGAATGAAGAACACATACAGCTTTGATTTCAAGCAAGGCGAGTTCATTATAGAAAAAGGCAAGGCTGTGATTCTTACAGGACGTGATGCCCTTAAGCTCTGGGCAGAGAAAGCAGTCCGCACACAGGTTGACAGATACGAAATGTACAGCGGTAAAAAGTATGGAGCATATATTGAGGATTTGGTTATTGGCAGGAGCTATAGCTTTGACTTTGTGGAGTCCGAACTGAAACGTGAAATTGAAACAGCACTTTTAAGGCATGAAGATATTTCAGCGGTAACTGGTTTCATAGCAAAACAAAGCGGTACGGCATTAAACATCAGCTTTACTTTAGAAACAATATACGGAAAAATAACGGAGGAATATAGCTATGACATTTGATGAAATAATTGAATATATGCTTGCGAGCGTTCCGAGTGAATATGACACTTCGGTAGGCTCGTTTTTTTATGACCTTCTTTATCCGGTAGCTGAACAGGTCTTTTCTTTGCAGAACAAAATATCAACACTTGATCTGAACGCATTCGCTTTAACAGCTGTTGGCGAGTATCTTGACCGTAAGGTGGCAGAGCAAGGCACCACAAGAAAGTCAGCAACCTATGCAACAGGTACAGTGCGTATAAGCGGAGATGTTGGTGCAACTATTCAGAAAGGCTCGAAGGTCGCAGCTGATGAGGTTATGTTTGCTATTGATAAAACAGCTGTTATACCTAATAACGGGTACATTGACCTTCCGGCAACGTGTGTCACTGCTGGAACAGTCGGTAATGTTGACGTGGGTGATATAAGCTATTTCCCGGTAACACTGCCAAAACTCACAGAGGTTACAAACATAATAGCATTCACAGGCGGTTATGATGAGGAAACTGACAGCGAGCTATTGGAGCGGTATCTTGAAAAGGTGTCACGTCCTAATGTCAGCGGTAACAAATACCATTACATCGAATGGGCAAAGGAAGTCAGCGGTGTTGGTGATGCATCTGTCATACCAT
This sequence comes from Clostridia bacterium, assembly GCA_045540855.1. Classification (GTDB taxonomy): domain Bacteria; phylum Bacillota; class Clostridia; order UBA1381; family UBA1381; genus UMGS1958. Next base: position 7,796 of record JAZQHZ010000093.1, on the reverse strand, counting down.
TATGGAACGGACCGGGAACGGTAAAGGTTGTTATTGTTAATAGCCTTAACCAGCCTGCGGATGAAGCGTTAATAACAGCTGTTGCAGAGCATATTGAGGAATTAAGACCGATTGGTGCAGAGGTTACAGTGGTAAGTGCAAATGAGCTTTTAATCACAGTGTCTGTTAATATTTCAAATGCTGTAACAGATGAGATGAAAGAAAGCATAACAATGGCAATTACAAAATATCTGTCTGGTGAAGCTCTTACAAAGGGATATGTTTCTTATGCGAAAATCGGAAGTATCATATTGGCAGTTGATGGTGTTGAGGATTATTTGTCCTTAAGGATAAATAACGGAACTGCTAATATTACGATTGCAGACGGAGCTGTGCCTGTGCTTGGGAGCGTGAGTATAACATGATTACAAAATTACCGCACTACTACAGAAAATCGAAGGTAGTTGAGGACTTGTATGCTGTGGTACAGAAAATCCTTGATAAGATTGCAGATGATATTTCTGCAGAGGACTTAAAGCTGTTTATCACCACAACATCGGATTTTACACAACACGAAAAGGATGTAGGCTTATCTTCAATAACTGCTGATAATGAAACCAAGCGAGCGAGAGTTCTTGCTCGTATTCAAGGCGGCGGTGTGCTTACAAAACAAGCCTTATCGGAGCTAATATGCATATACGATAAAACGGGGTGTACGATTGACGAGCAGTTTTCAAATTACACTGTAACAATAACCTTTACAGGCAGAAAAGGACAGCCATATAATCTTGATGAGATAAGAACAGCAGTGGATGAAGTTAAACCCGCTCATATCAGTGTAGAATATGTATTCAGCAAAAATACATGGGCAGATTTTTCCGACAAGCTCAATTCTTGGGGTAATGCATCATCTCTTACCTGGGGCGGTGCAGAAGATTATGACGGCAGAACTTGGCTGTATGTAAAGGATAATGAAGTATATTTACAAGAGGACGGAGCAAATGCGTATGTTGTATTTATTGATAACATACCGTATGCACGATTATTATGAAAGGGTGAATTAGAATGAAATACACATCAAACTATAAATTCAAATTACCGGAGCAAACAGACACAATTAATATTGATGATTTGAACGAAAACACAAAAAAGCTTGATAGTAAAATAAAGGAGCTTGAAAATAAAACGGCAGCTGTTACACTTTCAAATACCTTTGAGGTTGTGAGTGCAAGCGGAACAGCAGCATTTTATCATGGTACAACATCAGGTTTTTCACATATTTTAAGCAGTGTTTCTACTACTTTCGGAAATGCTGTTTATAGAAAAAGCTATGGCTCGATTTCTGCAAGTGCCGGAAGCAGGATAGCCTTAGCAATAACGCTTGAAATCGTAGATGGAGTTATATATTGGGACGAATACTATAACGGCTGCAGAGGCGGTGAAATATCAATAGGCACTATTACACTCACACAGACTACAACAGGCGATACTACGGGATCGATTTCGTATGTGAATGACGAGGCATCAGCTTCAAAGGAGCTTGAGGTGCGTGATGCAATACTTGAGCTTGCACAGCAGATACAGGCATTAAGGACAGGTGAATAATTATGGCTGAAGATATACGCTTAGCAAAGGGTGAAGAGGTTGATGCCCTTAAAAAAGAGGTTGCTAAAAAGCTTGATGCAGACGTTCTTGAAAAAGAGGGGTATCTGAAAAGACGAATAGTCGGTGTGCTTCCGTCTGTCACAACAGAGTTTGATTTTGAAGATGGCACAGGATTGTTTTTTGCAAGCAATAGATGCAGTGCTGAAGTTGCTGAGGATGATACCGGAAACAAATATCAAAAAATCACTACTGCCGGCAATGCCGCCAACACTTATGCATTTTCGTATTTTGATATTTCGGAATATACGAAGGATGCGATAAGCGTTGTTATAGAGTTCGACTCATACATTGGTAAGGACAGATGGGTTATAGGTCTTTCGGATTTAACAGCCCGTCCGGGTGAATCGTACAGAACGACCTATGATAGTACAGGAGTTATTATCTCTCAAGGCACAAAGGACGGCAGCTATTATTATATCAACAGTGATTTGACATGGAAATCGGACTATTTCAATAAATGGATTCACAGCAAAATGACAGTTGATTTTGCAGCCAAGACTGTAACGTATGAAATATCAAACGGCAATGTATCAGATACCTTAACAGGCACGATAGCATTCAAGGATGCATCAGTTGAAAAGCTGACAGGAATTGAGGTTTTTTCATATGTAAATAATGCGGAAATGGGAATTGACAATATTTCCGTCACCACCCGAACCTCGGAAGACGACTATGAGCATACGTTATACATCTTGTCTGAAAATGACGTTGTATCAGAATATGTTTATGTAGACGGCAGACAGATGTGTGTCGGCAGAAGTGACGTAGTAAATGTATTAAATAATTTAATAACCAGAGTAGAGGCTCTGGAAAATGCGTAAAGGAGGTAACAGCAATGAAAGGATTATGGAACGCAATACAGCTCGTATTGGCAACCATAGGTGGTTGGATTGGGTATTTTATGGGAGGATGTGATGGTTTGCTTTATGCACTGATTGCTTTTGTGGTGGTTGACTACATCACAGGGTTTATGTGTGCGATAGTTGACAAAAAACTCTCAAGTGAAGTAGGGTTTAAGGGTATCTGCAAAAAGGTGCTTATTTTTATACTTGTCGGTCTTGCAAATATTCTTGATGTGCAGGTTATCGGTACAGGCTGTGTACTGCGTACTGCGGTTATATTCTTCTACATATCAAATGAGGGTGTGTCACTTCTGGAAAACAGCGCGCATCTTGGTCTGCCTATACCGTCGAAGCTGAAGGATATATTGGAACAGCTCCATGACAGAGCGGAGGAAGGTGACGATTATGAGTAATACGAAATTGCTTGTGGCCGAGGCTGAAAAATGGGTTGGTTATCTTGAGAAGAAAAGCAACAGAAACTTAAATGATTTTACTGCAAATGCCGGCAGTAAGAACTACACACGTTTTGCTGTGGACTACTGCGACTATTTCGGTGAAAGCAAACGAGTGTTTCAGGCACAGCCGTGGTGTGCAATGTTCGTAAGTGTGGTATTTGCTAACACTTTCGGTGCGGAACTTGCAGAGAAAATGCTTGGTAGTCATTATGCATACTGCCCTTACGGAGTAAAGCATTTCAAGAATATCGGCATCTGGAAGACAAGCAATCCGAAACCGGGCGATGTTATTATGTTCAGAAACGCAAGCGGTGTGGCTTGTCATACGGGTATTGTTACGGCAGTTGACAATAAAAGGGTTTATACGATCGAGGGCAACACCTCATCAGCAAGCGGTGTGGTAGCTAACGGAGGCTGTGTGGCGAAAAAGTCATACAGCCTTTCATATAGCAGGATTATGGGTTATGGCAGTATTAACTACAATTTAATTGAGGAGGATGAAGAACTTATGAGCAAGGAATATGATGAATTGAAGGCAGAGATTTCTGCATTGAGGGCGGAAGTCGCAAAACAGAACAGTAAGATGATTTATAACTATGTGGACGAGAATATGCCTGAATGGGCAAAGCCGACCATTCAGAAGATGATGGATAATGGACTTTTAAAGGGTGACGAAAACGGCTGTCTTGGTTTAACAGATGAGCTGTTAAGGGTGTTCGTAACCAATGACAGAGCCGGAGTGTATGACCATCTGTGGAACGGTAAAAGTGAATAAGTAATTTTATGCCTGTGAGGATTATTTCCTTGCAGGCTTTATTTTTTTGCTTTTATCGCCAAAACGCTATTCTCATGTCCGGTTAAAGGTAGAGGACATATCTGCACAATTAAAATCGGCTATGCATCACATAATGTAATCATATAAATGTTTTTTCGGCCATTTTACAGTTTTATGTCCAGATAGAACTATGAAGGATATAAATAGAAAGGGTGTAAAATCATGAATGAACAGAATGAATTTGATTATTTCCGCTGCCAATCGATACTAAAAAGCCTATTGGATTATGGACTTATTTCCTTGTTGGAATTCAACAAAATAACCGAATTAAATCGGCAATCTTTCTCTCCGTATTTGGTCGAGATTATGCCAACAAATCGTTGATTTATATGTGATTTAGAGTTAATATATGACACTGACGAAAGGAGGCTTAGTCTATGAAGAAGATAACTAAAATTGCTGAAAATAAGCAATCCTCAAACGAACAGAAAAAGCTTCGAGTTGCTGCTTACTGTCGTGTCTCTACCGACAGTGATGCGCAGCTGGAAAGCTTAGAAGCACAAAAAACACATTACGAAAACTACATCAATTCAAGAAAGGCCTGGGAGTTTGCAGGACTGTATTATGACGAAGGTATAACCGGCACAAAGAAACACAAACGAAAGGAGCTCTTGAGACTAATCACTGATTGTGAATCAGGACTAATTGACTTTGTAATAACAAAATCCATCAGCCGCTTTGCAAGAAATACTACTGATTGCTTAGAGCTTGTTCGTAATCTTTTAGAGCTTGATATTCCAATATATTTTGAGAAGGAAAATATAAATACAGGCTCTATGGAAAGTGAATTATTTCTTACTATATTAAGTTCAATGGCAGAAAGCGAATCTGTTTCAATCTCACAGAATGCAAAATGGTCGATTCAAAAACGATTTGCCAATGGCACATATAAGGTAGGCTACCCACCATATGGTTACAGTTGGAACGGCAAGGAAATGGTTATAGTTCCTGAAGAAGCTGTTATTGTACAACGCATGTTCAATGATGCACTTTCAGGAAAAGGCACATCAATTATTGCAGCCGAACTTAACAAGGAACAAGTGCCTGCAAAGCGCGGCAATCATTGGTCAGCTTCTACCATTCGAGGAATTCTTGCTAACGAAAAATACATCGGTGATGCAATGTTTCAAAAAACCTATTCTGATGGGAGTTTTAATCGGCACACTAATAACGGTCAAATGACTAAATATTATATGACTGAGCATCACGAGCCTATTATAAGCAAGGAAGTGTTTGAGGCAGTAGCTGCTGTAATCACTCAACGTAGTAATGAAAAGGGTATAGAAAAAGGTAATAAGAAATACCAGCAACGATATTCCTTTTCCGGAAAAATCATATGCTGCGAATGTGGTAACACCTTCAAACGAAGAACTCATACCTGCGCCGGGAATAAATATATTGCGTGGTGCTGTAACACTCACCTATCCGACAATGATAGCTGTTCAATGCAATACATACGGGACGATGATATCAAGCTTGCATTTATCACAATGATGAACAAGCTGATATATTCTCATCAGTTTGTATTAAAGCCACTGCTTAAAAATCTAAAGCAGCTTAAGAGTGACGGAAACAGCAAACGCATTAAGGATATTCAAACCTTATTAATGAGAAACGCAGAACAGCGTGAAACATTAAGTAAGCTAATGGCTCAAGGCTATATTGATAATGTACTATATAATAAGGAAAGTAATGCACTTTTGATGCAAGCAGATAATTATCGGTCAAAGCTGACAATGCTCACACACTCGCTTACAGGCAACACCGCCTTAATAAACGAGACTGCAGAGCTTTTGAAATTTGCTGAAAAAGTTGGTATGTTAAAGGCATTTGATGAGAAAATTTTTGACCGGTTTGTATCTTGCATCAAGGTCTATTCCCGTAACGAAATAGGCTTTGAATTAAAATGCGGATTAACATTAAAGGAAAGGATATGAGATTATGGGACATACGCCAAAGGGCTATCGTATAGAGATGGGGATAGCGGTTATTGATGAAATCGAGGCTGATAAAATCCGTAGCCTCTACAACAATTATTTGTCAGGAATGAGCCTCCGAGCTGCAGCAAAGCAAGCCGGTATAGACACATATCATGGCACTGCAAAAAGGATAATAAGCAACCGTCATTATATCGGTGATGATTACTATCCCGCTATTATCAGCTCAGACATTTTCAATAAAGCACAAATGGAGTTAAAGCAAAGAGCCATTAAGCTTGGTCGGCTTAATAAAGCACCAACACAAAAAGAAAATATAATTCCCACAAGATTTAAAATTGCATCTATTGATAATTGTTATGAGGACCCTGTTTTACAGGCAGAGTTCGTTTATAGCTTAATTGAAAGCGAGGTGTCATAATGGGCAATATTACTATGATACCGGCGAGACCACAAACAGGTAACTCTATTAAAATAGCGGAAAAGCCGAAACTAAAGGTCGCAGCGTACTGTCGAGTTAGTACCGACAGCGATGAGCAAGCCACTTCCTATGAGGCTCAAATTGAGCATTATACAGAGTTTATACAGAAAAATCCCGAGTGGATATTAGCGGGAATTTATGCCGATGACGGTATAACAGGCACAAACACTAAAAAGCGTGATGAGTTTAACCGTATGATTGCAGATTGCGAAGATGGAAAAATTGATATGGTCATCACAAAGTCCATTAGCCGATTTGCAAGAAACACTCTCGATTGCCTTAAGTATATCAGGCAATTAAAAGGCATCAACATCCCGGTTTATTTTGAAAAGGAAAATATCAATTCAATGGATTCAAAGGGCGAAGTGCTATTAACCATTATGGCATCTCTTGCACAGCAGGAGAGCCAATCCCTTTCGCAGAATGTAAAGCTCGGTATTCAATACCGCTATCAGCAAGGCAAGGTACAGGTTAACCACAATCGTTTTCTTGGCTATGATAAGGATGAAAACGGCAACCTTGTCATAAATCCAGAGCAAGCTGAAATTGTAAAACGTATTTTTCGAGAATATCTTGAAGGATATAGTATGAATAAAATTGCTGCACATCTTGAAGCAGACGGAATTCTCACCGGTGCTGGAAATTCAAAATGGCACACAAGCACTATCAATAAAATTTTACGAAATGAAAAGTATATGGGTGATGCACTTCTTCAAAAAACATATACTACCGACTTCCTGACAAAAAAGCGTGTTAAAAATAACGGTATTGTTCCTCAATATTATGTTGAAGGCAGTCATGAGGCCATTATTCCTAAGCATCTTTTTATGCAAGCACAGGAAGAGCTTGTTCGCAGACGATGTGTTACTACTGACAAGAACGGGAAAAAGCATACCTTTAGCAGCAATCACGCATTTTCTCAAATTGTCATTTGCGGTGAGTGCAGGAATATGTTCCGTAGACTGCATTGGAACAATCGTGGCTATAAATCAATTGTATGGCGCTGCATCAGCCGCTTAGAACGCACCGGACAAATTTGCTATTCAAGAACAGTCGATGAAACTACTCTGCAGAATGTTGTGGTTGAAGCAATCAATAAAATGCTTGCCGACAAAAATAACTATCTGCAGATACTGCAAGAAAATATTGCAAAGGTCATAAAAGCATCAACCGCCACTTCTGAATCAGCCATTGATAAAAGACTTACCGAGCTACAGGAAGATCTTATTGCCAAAGCTAATAACAAGGAATCCTACGACAGCCTTGCCGAAGAGATATTTTCACTCCGCGAGCAAAAGCACCAATCGGAAATTGAAGGTATCACCAGAGACGAGCAAATCAGACGTATTACCGAGCTACAGGACTTTATCAAAGAACACCCTGCCGCTGAGCTAACAGAGTTTGATGAGGCTTTCACAAAACGCATATTAAAGCAAATCACCGTTTATTACGATTACTTTCTTGTCGAATTCAAGTCGGGTGTTAGCGTTAAAATTGATGGGTAATTTCAAGGCTCCTCGCCACTGGAACACATCCGGTAACGGGAGCCTCGTTTTTATTTTTTTAGTTTGTGTATTGCTTTAAGGCTCGCAAGATATTTAG
>JAZQHZ010000092.1:0-8383 GCA_045540855.1 Clostridia bacterium | reverse complement strand
AATAATCGAAAAAGGTCATAACGGAGATTTGGAGTATTATCAGCTCTCCACTTTTCAAAGTAACGATTGGGTAAGAATCAACCGCTACTACGAAGATGGCTCTATTGATGAAACATACGAACGATAGGAGGCGCACAAATGGAAAAATATTTTTACACTTTCGGAACGAGCTTACAATTTCCGTACCAACGCGGATGGGTGGAGATACACGCTGAAAGCTCTGAGGAAGCTAACAAGAAATTCCGCTCACGGTTTCCTGATGTAAACCCCGGAACATTAAACTGTGCCTTTGTTTACACCGAGGAGCAATGGAACAAAATGGAGCCTGAGAAAAATTGGCACGGTTGGAAGTGCCACGAGATTATTGAATAGGAGGAGCGGATAATGAGTAAGACCTGGAATGAGGAAGAGTTGAAAACAGCAAGTGAGCAGATGAAGAAAATGGGACATATGACCTATAAGGAATTTTGCGAGCATTGGGATGTCAAATCCATTACTGAGGCAAAAGAGTATTTAGAAAAGCAGATAACGGTATTTAAAAAGACTATGGCGTCGGAAATGAGAAATGCTTTAGAACTTGCATTGAAAGCAATGTCAAGAGTTATCCCGGTTAAACTCGAAAAGACCGAGAGCGGAACATTCTACATTTGCTCAAACTGCAACAGAATAGTCCGCAAGAACGAACAGAGCCACGGCAATTTGAATATACCGCATTGTAAGTGGTGCGGTCAGGCTTGGGATTGGAGTGATGAAAAAATAAAAACAGAGGCAGAAGCAAAGAAAATGATTGAAACATTAAAGCCAATGCAGCTTGAGGGACTGCATCTCCCTTGTCCCCGTTGCGGTTATGACAATATGGACGAGAAGCCAACGCGAAACGCTTACAGCCGATATGCTGATGTGTATATCTGCGACACCTGCGGAACGGACGAGGCAATACGGGATATGACAAAAAATCCTCTTCCGCTTGCTAAATGGAGTTTTGTCGTCAGTTTTGATGAATAACAGTCATTCAGAGGGCGATAAAATGAGTTGCAACACACGATTAAGTATTCACCCAACTAAACACTTGTCAAACAATTAAAACTGATTTACAGGGCAAATAAGGCTCTATAAACAAAAACATCCCTTACCTTGTGAAATTCTCGGTAAGGGATGTCATTTTTTTATTTATTTTTCGATGCCTTAAACTTTGGCTTAACCAATCTTAGACAATTGATTTAGCCAATCTCATTTTGTGAATGCACGCATCAACATAGTACAATACTTCAAATCCCTGTCATCCAGTCCGAGTCCGTCACCCGTACCCTGAATGATACCGTTGTTGATACACCACTGCACGCCTTCACGTGCCCACTGCGGCATATTTTCGTCAATATAATTATAAATCATCGGATTTTCAAGCTCATATACCCTCTTCTCAAGCTCGTCAATTCTCTTTGCCAATTCCTCATTCATCGCATCGCCCTCCATATAATAGCTCTTCATTTCCTCAATCGGATAATACGCACCCGGACAATCACTCGCACCGATTTCACGGTGTCCTACGATTTTAGCTGCCGGATATATCTCCTTGAGATTACGGAGCAATGCCTTGATAGCCTTCTTCTGAACTTCCGGCATCACCTTTTCCACATCGTAATCACCCTCGGCACAAATACCGATAGAGCAATTATTCATTCCCTCAACGTGAGCACCCATTTTGTGAAGCGGTCTGCCACGGTATATTGTTCCATCTTTTCTTACGAAGAAATGATAGCCGATGCCGCTCCAACCCTTACCGTCTCTATGCCACGAATGAACTGTTGCAGCACTGCACGTCACCGCCGCAGCGTGATGCAGTGCTATGTACTTCGTAGACGGTCTATCCGTCAAAGATGTACGCCATTTCCAGTTAGTTTCAATTATGTTCATCTTCATCACCCTCACTAATCGGTGAAGCATCGTTTATGAGCTTTTCTGCGACCTTCAAACCCTTAATCAATATAGTCGGCACCTTATATCCAAGCTCTACTAAATTCTCCAACACCGAGCGTATCTCATTCACCATTAACATTGCGAGCACGAACCATCCGAACAGGCTAAGGAAATCAAGCTGTATGCCTATCTCCGTACCAATTTCTGTAAATATCCTCGGAATCATAAACGCTATCAGAATAATAATCCAATAGCCGACCTTTTTCAGGATGCCCCTCAAGCCTATGTATGAGCTTTCAACGTGCAGCTTCCTGGACTTGCCCCAGCCTGTGAGCCAATCACCTATGTTTAATGCAAAGAACATTGCAAACAAAAGCCAATGCGGTCCAAATACCGCAGTAAGTATTGTTGCTATAAGCCCCGCAAGGCTGTTGTATGTATCAATAAATTTCATATTTTTTACCTTTCCTTTCTTTACGTTTCATCACCAAAAGTAATCTCTTCAAATGCAGGTGCAATTATATTTGCACACTGTGTACCAAATGTCCTTGACGGATGCACATCATCTGGTGTTAATGTGCTTTGAGTGTACTTATTCCAACCACATACTGCGTGAAGGTCAACACATTTGATTTTATACAACGTACATACTTCCTTGACCGCATTGCAATATGTCTCTATTTCATTCATCTCTTCAAGAGACCAATCCGCAACATTAGTCCACGAGGGTGGTAAGATAACAATTATTTTTGCATCAACGTTGTACGTTAATATTTTTTCAATCGAATACTGCCACGCACCGTAAACGGTCATCTTATCAAACTCAGCCGAGCCTATTTTGGATAATTCACCAATTGTGAATTTACCACTGCCTATATAACGAATATCGTTTGTTCCGTACTGAATTGTAATAACATCAGCATTTGTGATTGTTTCAATTATTTCTTCGTCTATTCTATTACAAAAAGCATTTGTTTCAGTGCCAGACATATTAGTTCCATTTATACCCAAATTGGTATGAGTTGCAAACGGATACCAATTTGTTAATGCGGAAGTGTAATATCCTGCTTTGGTAATGCTATCACCGCAAGATACTAATGTCTTATCACTAAATTTAGTTGAACGTATAGTGTTAAGAGTTTTCTCTCGTTTCAAATCAACGAAAATACATCCTCTCGTATTCGGGCGGTCGGATATATAGAAATTAGTAATTTCTAACCCGCTAAATTCTTTTGAAAATGTTAACCACGCTTTTAAGTTTGAAGATACATTTTCTTCAGTAATAGAAACTGCATATTCGCAGTGTCTTATATTTGAATCTAATACGAATTGTGAACAGTCGGTGATGATTCCTGATATATCAGGTAAATCCACTAAAATCTTACCTTTAGTATATCTTGCGTGAAAACCAACATACATCGTATCTCCTGCTTCAAATCCCGCTTCACTTGGTTTGATATAGTTTGTACTATTATTTGCAAAAATGTTGATGCTTTGCGATGGGGTACCGGCTGTAACAGATACTATCTGTTTAACTCCCAAAGCACTCCACTCGGAAGTGTCATCCACATCTACCACCTCATAAGTTGCACTGTTAATATGATATACCTTTGTATATTTGTTAATATCTACTGCACCACCATATTTGCCTTTCGTAGTTTCTCTGCGTTGAATAATATTCTGTGTTGCAAGAGTAGTATTCTTTAACATATTCTCATACGATTTATCTATAATCTCATAGTTTGGAATGTAGCTATCAGGAAATATTACTGAATAGTTATCTAATTGATATATAGCGATAGTTGGAACAGTGTTTGTATAAAACGAAACCTTGATATACTTTATCGTACTGTCAAACACAACGCCTGTTGTGGTAAGAACTAAATTTTTTACAATAACGTTGTATTCTTCATCGTATCCCCATACCTCTTGTGATTTCTTGCTTGCGCAATACGGCTTGCCCTCTTCAATCGGTATGAAATAATTTGTAGTACGGTACATGCCTGTTGGTGTTGACTGTCCTAAAAAGCCAATAACTAAATTGCTATCATCCCATAGATTTTCTGCGTAGCCCTCTTCAACTGCAATCAGTGAACTTTCGTTAACTGTACTGCTGTTGCTTTTCTTTTCGAGTGCAGCTATTCTATTAGAATTTGTCTGTGTCTCTTCCAAAGCTTCTGTTGCTATTGAAATCTTATCCTTAACGTCCTGACTGAGTTTTTCTTCCGTAACAGATCCGTCTATCAGTTTTGCTGTGCTTACAGACATATCCATAATTTTGCTCAATGAAACTGCCCCGTCAGCAATCTTATCCTCAGTGACTGCGCCGTCCGCAAGTTCTCCTGTCCCACCTGAAACAGATTCCCTGCCTACGATTGCATATGTATCAGACGTTGCATTATATGTAACAGCAATAACACCGTTGCTCTCTACATACAAATACTCGGTTGAATTTTCAACTGCCGTACTATCCACACCGTTTATCCACAGCTCCTTTGCTCCGGTGCCGTTGATACTCAGCGTAGTTGCACCCTCGGCAAATGTAGTAGAACGCAGTCCGTTATTGAATCGCACTGTAACCGTCACACCGTCAGACAATGCAAAGCCATCCGCATCCACCGTCACCGTCTTAGCAAGCGTGTCCCTGCTGTCGGTACAGGTACCGAATAGGTTGGTGGATGTGGTAGATTCGGCAATATCTTTACGTTTTCCTGTAAATCCCATATTTAATACCTCCCACACACAAGGGAAATCTCTCCGGCAACATTTATCTTTATGTACAACTCCGTACCGGATGCAGTACCAACGTGTAATCCATTGAAGCCGCTCTCAGCCGGAATTGTCAAATATTCGCCTGATTCGAAGTTGCCGCTCGTGTTCACCAGTATTTTCTCAGTTGTATCATTGAAAATATCAACGGCTACTGCTGTTTCATAAGATATTTTTGATATGCCTTCTGATGCCGTAATCGTCATCATACTTTTTCCTGTATAAATCTCCATATCAGATTACCTCCTTACGTATTAAGTATGTTGTCTGCCGATGTAGCAAACTCAATATATCCGCCCCAGTAGCCGTTTCCATAGGTAATGTAGTCCTCATATCGCTCTTCGTTCGCACGAGCGAAGTAAATCTTTCCGCCGCTTATTTCATCAGGTGTGATTGACCACGTAGGGTATTCCGTATATCCTGTAATGCTCTGATTTATTACAACCGTATTGTCGGTATCAGCTATGTAATTGAGCAGCAACGTCTCAATATTAACCGATACGGACTTATTTTCCTCGTTAACTGTGCAATTCCGTTCACCGTTTACCATCCTGATATACGGGAACGACACTCTCCAAATCGGATTGCCGTCAACCCAGGTACCTACTTCAACGGGCTTTTCCGAGTGCACTGTTCTTTTATTTATTGTATCAATGGCCGCATTGAACTCTTCCCGGCGTACTTCCGCATCAAGCGTTATATTTGCCGTTACATTTTCCGCATTGCCAATTATTGTGATAAGGGTAATGTCCTGAGTTGTAACATTATCACTTGAAGCCGGAATAAAATCCGCATAATCTCCGGCATTTGTGTATGCGTATAAGATATCGCCTTCGTCCGGATCTGTTGCAATTATTCCGATTTCACGAAGATAGAATGCCTTCTCACCGCCCTCTATTCGTGCTTCAAGCTGACTGTAACCATCTCCTGTCACTTCATTACCTATGATATTTACCTGTGCATCTGTTACAGGTGATACTAATTCCGTCAGAGTGGTAACGTCTATGTTCTCCGTCAGATAGCCCGTACCTACTACTACACTTTTTAATACGAGAGTTTCGCCCGTCTGCGCTTTAGACAACAAGCGTAAACCTTTGCTTGTAAGCTTTATTTCATTAAATCTTCCCATTGTTAGTCTCCTTATAGATTATATCCTATATCCGCATCTCTTGCCGGATAGATTATAACATTCCTGTGCTGATTTGCAAGGATAGTTCCTATGTATGTAGTGCCCTTTGCTTCAATCGCTCTTTTTGCTGACGGAATTATACTTCGCCTATGTCTCTTGCCTACAACAACCGACACTCCGATTCCAAACTCCGCAACCGCTTCAATCGTCAGCTCATCAAGCTTTGAACGCTTGTTTTTTGTGATTTCCAGCATTTTATATAAGCGCTCAATTGTATTCTTATCAATGCGGTCCTCACCGAAATTTTTCGACAAATTTATCTTGAAATAGAACGGCTTGCCACCGTATTCCCACCATTCCTTAATTACGGTTTTTTGATAAATCGCGGACAATGCTGATTCCGGTGCATACGCAGTCCCTAAAGTGCTCCGCACATGCCAAATACTTTTAAATGTATCACGCTTTTCCTCAACACCCCAATTCCCATCCCACCAATCCACCTTGAAATCATAAGCTAAGATGTCAAGCAACGTTTCATCGAGGTCATCTATTCGGGCATACAATGCAAGGATATCGTTATCCTCATACAGTTTAACAAGCTCCGTAGCCGTTACCGTAGCAAGCGCCAATTTCATTTCATCCTCCGCAAGAGCGGTAGGAAAGGCTGTAAGCAGATTGTCAGCTGATACAAGTTTACTCATCTTCATATCCTGCATTCGCTACCGATATCGTTCCTACGGTCGCAATCTGCGGAACATCATTATTTACTCCGCTTTGTAATGATGTAAATACAGGTTCTCGGATATCCACCCTTTTTATGCCTGTTTTCATTAAGTAGTAATTCAGTTTGTTTGGGTTTATATCTCTGCCGAGTTTTTCACATTGCCAAGCGATATACTCATTGACCGCACTTGTCACGGCGGTTTCAATATCTGTCAGCGCAAGTTGCGTTTCCTCTGAGATATAGTAAGTAAAGTCAATGTTGTAGTCAACCGTTTCAGGGTCCTCTACTTTTACACAATCCGTTAGAGGTCTAACTCTTTTAGCACTGCACGCTTCATATATGGCTTCCTTGATTGTTTCGCTCGCGATAGTTCCGTCATCCATAAGAGCATAGATATAAACATAACCGGCTCTTCGTTGAAGAACAGTGACGCCGATTTTTGTGGCTGTTGCAACAGCTGTATTCGTCGCCAGAGCAATCGTAATCAATCCGTCTATGTAGGAAACAGTGTAATCTTTTCCGAGGCTTAAGAGCGTCGAAAAATCCTCCGTATAGACCTTTAATGTTTTTGTGTCGATTTGGTCGCCTCCAATAAATGCGAATTGATTTCCCTCTGCATCATAGTAGATTATCAGTGTTTCCTTCCGCATTATGTCAGGACACACAGGCTTAACATCCGCAATCTCGGAAGATGCAGATTTTGCCCAATAAATATAAGAGCCTTCGGCACCTGCCGTACTATAAGAATCAGCAACCATTCTCATTGACTCAAAATATTCCTCGTCTGTCTGTTCTTCCGCACCACCGTCGCTGACGGTGATGTTCGAACAGGATTCAAAGTAAAGGATATTGTCAACATCAATTAAAGCGTTTATCTGTCCCTCGGTATAACCGTTTCCGATTGTACCTGCTGTTTGGCATTGCACCATAACATCAACATAAGTTTCTCCAATGGGAATTAAGACATCTTCCGTTGTTTCCCATACAAGATTTTGGCTTGCCCCAGACACTCTTGTTCCGATAGGAATTGCGATAGAGCTTTCCTGTGTCGCTGATATGTTGAAGCGTACCGTACATTTTGCCGCCTGCGCTCCGCTTCTTTCAAGGTTGAAAATCCACTTACCAAGAGCATCAAGGTATGCACCCTCAGCTCTTGACGGTATGTTTTGATTTCCTGTGTAGTTTTGGTTGACACGCTCATTGATGATAACGTCAGCCACCCATGCTATGAAAAGTCTGTCAGGCTCGCCCGGCTTTAATGTGTGGTTTGTGATTTCCTCATATTTAGAAATCAGTTGCGCCAAGATTTTAGCGCTGTCCGTTCCGACAAACTGATATTCAGTTGTTCTACTCATTTATTTCCACCTCCAGAATTGGTATCATTCCACCGGGCACATCTAAATTCTGCTCGAAAGTGAGGCTGACAAATTCGGCTCTCGGCTCAAATTCTGCCAAGCCCTCACGCACTCTCGGAATCATCATTGTCTGCGCTACCGGGATAGGTCTGTCAATAAAATCCATATCAAGACCAAATTCACGATACATAGGAATGGAGCCTTTTCTTGTGGTAAGAAAGAGATGACAATTTTGCAGGACTGATTTTACGGTGTCGTTTTCGCATAAGGAATATGACATCTTTTTATCAGCTCTTATTGTATAGCTCATTAGCATCACTCCTTTGTATATTCTGTGAGTGTAACATCTACATCGCAAGAGGTAAGGTTTCCTCTTCCGTCATAGAGTTCCAATTTTACCTTATGGCTTTTTACAAGCCAACGGTATTTGCCGTATGCTTTGTTTCCAAGCGTAAGAGGAACGGCTATACCTCCACGCTCATAATTAAG
>JAZQHZ010000091.1:0-12529 GCA_045540855.1 Clostridia bacterium | reverse complement strand
CGTAGCAAGACTTACGTTTATCTATCACTATTTCCCGTGTGTGCCGTTTATTGCACTTATGCTGGGATATGCGATATATGATCTGTATACAAACGCAAAGAACAAGAAGGCTGTAATAATTGCATCGGTGGTATTTGCAGCAATTGCAATTGCCTTGTTTGCATTGTTCTACCCGGTACTTTCGGGACAGCCGTGTGACGTTGAATTTGCGAAAAACTGGCTCAAATGGTTTGAGAGCTGGGTATTATTATCAACCTGATTGGGTAAAATCCGATTGTGGACAACACTCCGCAATCGGATTTTTTTCAATGTTAATTCTATGTTAAAATGACAATTAACGTCAAAATTTACGTTGACTTTACATTGAATTGATGTTATAATATATACGTGGATAATTTGGGAGATTATCCTGGAAATCTTGAATTCAAATGAGTGTATGCAGGTATAATGGCATATACCGGGGAGAAAGCTTATGGATATTTTTAACATTTTCGTCCTTTTGGGCGGTCTGGCAATGTTCCTTTACGGAATGGACGTAATGGGCGAGGGCCTGAAGAGACTTGGCGGCGGTAAGCTTGAGCGTATATTGGGAGAGCTCACATCAACTCCGATTAAGGGCGTGCTGCTGGGTGCGTTGGTGACGGCGGTTATCCAGTCATCATCGGCAACGACTGTAATGGTAGTCGGATTTGTAAATTCCGGCATTATGCAGCTTGGACAATCTGTCGGTATAATTATGGGTGCTAATATCGGTACTACGATTACATCGTGGATTCTGAGTTTGTCGGGCATTGAGGGTGATGCGTGGTTCATTAAAATTCTCAAGCCTGCTAATTTCACTCCGATTCTTGCGTTTATTGGTATAATTATAACAATGATTTCAAAGTCGGAGAAAAAGAAGATTGTTGCATCAATCCTTATCGGCTTTGCAATACTGATGTTCGGTATGGAGCAGATGTCAGGAGCAGTTGAGCCGCTCAGAGAAGAGGAATGGTTCACCAATATTCTTATTATGTTTAAAAATCCGCTTCTGGGCGTGCTGGCAGGTGCAGTGCTTACAGCGGTTATCCAGTCATCATCGGCATCGGTCGGTATTTTACAGGCACTTACTGCTACGGGTGCAATTACGATGGGCAGTGCAATTCCGATTATTATGGGACAGAACATCGGTACTTGTGCAACGGCTTTGATTTCGTGTATCGGAGCGGGTAAGAATGCGAAGCGTACAGCTATGGTGCATCTGTATTTCAACGTAATAGGTACAATTTTATTCCTTGTTCTGTATTACAGTCTGAATGCAGTTTTCCACTTTGCGTTTGTTGATATGGTGGCACAGCCGTTCCATATTGCGATTATACATTCAATATTCAACGTATTTGCCACGCTTGTGCTTCTTCCGTTTAACAAGCTGCTTGAAAAGCTTGCAAGACTCACAATCCGTGAGGGTGCGGAAATTAACATATTCGCAAAGCTGGACGAGCGTTTTCTTGCTACACCGTCATTTGCTATTGACCAGTGTATGACAATGGTACTCAATATGGGCTATATTGCAAAGGAAACCTATGAGATGGCAGTTGAGTGTATGGTTGAGTATGACGAGGAAAAGGACAAGAAGATTATCGAAAACGAGACTCTTTCAGACGAGTATGAGGACGCATTGGGTTCATATCTTGTAAAGGTTTCATCAAGAGACCTCAATGAAGAGGATTCAAAGAGAGTTTCATTCCTCCTTCACGCAATCAGCGACTTCGAGAAGATAAGCGATTACAGTGCAAACATATTACACAGTGCAAGAAGCAAGGCTAAGAAGGAGCTTAAGTTCTCGGATAAGGCAATTGCAGAGATGAAGATTATGTCAGATGCAGTTGAAGAGACGATTGACAAGACAATAGAGGCAGTAAGCGGCTTTGATACAAAGGAATCAATCAAGGCGGTTACTCTTGAGGCTGTAACGGACTCATTGAAGAGATACCTGAAGAAGCGTCATATAGGCAGAGTAAGAGACGGCAAGTGCAGTGTTGATACAGGCTTTATCTTTACGGACTATATCACTGCATTGGAGAAGGTATCAGACCACTGTGCAAATGTTGCAGGTGCAGTTATAGAGCTTAATGAAAACGCATTCGATTTGCATCACTTTATGAGTGAGGTAAAGGAATATACGGAGTATAAGGAAATGTATGCGGCATATGTAGAGAAGTATGCACTTCCGTTTGCAACGAAATAATTAAAGTGAGGGACAAAAATGATTTTTGTTCCTCTTTTCAAAGAGGGAGATAAAATGTATAAGGCGGTAATATTTGATCTGGACGGTACCTTACTGGATACACTGACTGATTTGTATCTTAGTGTGAACTATGCACTTGAAAAGCACAATATGCCCTGCAGAACGATTGATGAAGTGAAGGCATTTGTGGGAAACGGAGTGAAAAAGCTTATTGAGCGTGCAGTAGAAGAGGGGACGGAGGCAAAAGAAACAGAGCAGGTGCTTGAGAGCTTTAAGGAGCATTATGCTATTCACAGTAAGGATAATACTGCACCGTATCCGGGCATAGGAAAGCTTCTTTGTGAGCTTGAAGGAGCAGGTATAAAAACAGGAGTGGTATCAAATAAGCTTGACAGTGCCACAAAGGCACTGTGCAGGGAATATTTCGGTATTACTACTGCGATAGGTGATAGCAGTAACAGGCGAAAAAAGCCTGCACCCGATTCAGTGCTTGAAGTCCTTGCTTTGCTTGGAGCTGAGGTGGGTGATGCAGTGTATGTAGGAGACAGTGAGGTTGACATTGAAACGGCACGAAACTGCAATATGGATTGCATAACAGTAACGTGGGGATTCAGAGAAAAATCGTTTTTGGAGGCTTGCGGAGCGACTGTTTTTGCTGATAACACAGCCCTTCTTTATGAGCTTATAACCCAATAAAAAAGCTTTCCCGGATGATTGAGTGTCATTCGGGAATTTTTGTTATAAAAAATACAAAAAAATCGCTGTTTTTGCTTGATTTTTCAGTAAAAATATGGTAGAATTATAATAGCTATATTATTGCCACAAAGTATTGCTTTGAAAGGATAGGTTAAGGAAAATGGGATACGCTCAGAGTAACATTTATGATCTGAAATACGGAAGGCTGACGGTCAAAAAATCAGACGAATGTTTTAGCATTGTATCATCTGACGGAGGCTTTGCGGATATCACCGGATATTCTTCTGATGAAATTGCAGGAGTGAATATCTGTGATATTGTTCCGGAAAATGATGCGGCTGCAATGGCACAGAAGCTTTCAGAGCTATGCACCTCAGAGGATGCGGCTTTGTTTGAGGTGTCTCTGATTGTGAAGTCAGGACATACGAAGCGTTTTCTTCTCTATGCCTACGGAAGTGACGAGGGCATTGAAATAACTATTACCCAGCACGAC
Organism: Clostridia bacterium; assembly: GCA_045540855.1. GTDB lineage: Bacteria > Bacillota > Clostridia > UBA1381 > UBA1381 > UMGS1958. The sequence goes on along the minus strand of JAZQHZ010000091.1, from coordinate 9,113 downwards.
TATGCTCAGAGGAGCGGCTTTGCGTTTGAGGATATTAGTGCGATGTTCTCGGTTATGGGTACGGAGCGAACAAAAGAGGAAATCAATAACTACCTTTCATCAGCTGACAGTAAAAACAAAGAGCATTATCTGATGCTTGTTGATATTGACAATTACGGAAAATTCTTAAACAGCTACGGACGTCAGTTCGTGGGAACGGTTATGAAGAATATTCTGGCGGCAATGATAAGAATATTCAGGTCGGCAGATGTGATAATCGGTCATATAGGCGAGGATGTTGTAGCGGTATTACTTAAAGATTCGGATGAGAAAGCAGTGATGGATTATGCACGTCGTATCCGTGAAATGGTTTCGAGGACATATATGGGTGCGCAGGAATACGGTGTAAGTGCGGATTGTAAGATAGGAATATCAAAGGCGTTTGTAGATGGAAGTACCTTTGGTGAGCTTTCCTCAAGGGCTCAGATGGCACTTGATGAGGCAAAGACAAGCCATATTTTTGCCGGAATATATAACGAGAACACAAGAGTTTCGGAAAAATACAAGGAGCAGAAGTTTGAAGAGTTTAGCAGTGTTGAAAACAATGACTATGAACGTGGCTTTGTAGCATTTGCAACGAGCCTCATTACTCATTCGAGAAATAACAGATGCTCAATCAATCTTCTGATGGAATGTATCGGAAGGAACTTCAATATTGACTCAATTGTGATAAATGAGCATATCCCGGAACGCAGACGTATGCGTATGACAAATTACTGGGACAGTATAGACGGAGTATGCAAGGTCAGGGAAGAAGAATTTGATTACACGGAGTGGGATGGCTTTATAAAGGGCTTTAACAAGGACGGCTTTATGTTTATCCCGGACACCTCAAGGGTTGAATCGGAGAATGACAGAGAGTGGTTTAAGGAGAAGGGAATAAAGAGCTGTGTAAACTGTATGCTTTATGACGGCGTGCAGATGCTCGGATACATTGCCTTCTGTGTGAATAAAGAGGGCAGAGAATGGTCAAAGACGCTGATTGAAACGCTTATTGAGCTTTCAAAGATAATTTCGATGGCGGTTGCGGTACGCATAGGCGAACGTAATCAGATGGATTTGTTTGAGAAGGACGATGTTACGGGACTTCTTACATATCAGGCATTTATAAAAAAAGCACAGCTGCTTATTTCGCAGAATGGCGTGGGCAAGAGTTATGCGGTGATTTATGCCGATATAAATAATTTTGCGTATGTAAATGACAACTTCGGCTTGTATGAAGGAAACAGGCTTTTATATGAAACGGGCGATAGGCTCAAGATGCTTGAAGGAGCACTTGTGTGCAGACCGGGTGCGGACAGATTTGTGTGTCTTGTTCCTGCAAGTGCAGAATATGAAGAGACGGTTGAAAAGCTCAGGAGTATGTTTGCACAGATTGATGAGATGTTCACGAAGCGTTTCCCGCGAAGCGATTTATCAATGACGGCAGGAATATGCAATTTGGTTTCCGGAACGGATGATTTTATAACGATGCTGGAAAATGCAAATGCCACAAGAAAGGCAGTTAAGGAGGACAGCACAGAAAAGATAGGAATATTCACTCCTGAATTAAGAGACAAGCGTCAGAGGGAAATGGATATAATCGGAAACGTGCATCAGGCTATTGAGGATGGCGAGATAATCGCATATTTACAGCCGAAGGTTATGCTTTCTAAACGTATGGTTGTGGGTGCAGAGGCATTGGTGCGCTGGATAAAGAAGGACGGCACAATGCAATTCCCGGGCGATTTCATTCCGGTACTTGAAAAAGTGGGATATATTGTGGACGTGGATTTCTGCGTTTATGAGCAGGCACTTAAAATACTTGCGGACTGGAGAGATAAGGGATACGAGCTTATACCCGTATCGGTGAATTTCTCACGTCAGCATCTCAAGCACAAGGGCTTTGAGGAAAGAATAAGAGACCTTGCAAAGAAATATAACATATCACCGGAATATATCGAAATTGAGGTTACGGAGAGTATGGTGGCAAGCGACGTTGTTGCGGCAATAAAATCTCTTGGCAAGCTCAGGGAATTCGGCTTCAAGATTGATATTGACGATTTCGGAACGGGCTATTCGTCCTTGAATACGCTTGTTGAAACTCCGGCAGATATTGTAAAGATAGATAAGTGCTTCGTGGATAAAACGGACACAGACGAGGGCAAAAACTATACCAAGCGAATTGCAGAGGTTGCAGTTGCATCAAATAAAGAGCCTGTGTTTGAGGGTGTTGAAACAGAGGCACAGGCACAGTTCCTCCAGGATAACGGTTATGATGTGGTGCAGGGCTTCCTGTTTTCAAGACCTATTCCGGTTGAGGAATTTGAAGAAAAGTATATGAAATAAATTGATAGGAGAGTGAAGTAATGTCTGATATAAGAATCAGTACAAAAATGTACCAGCTGTTGAAAAAAGACCACAGCGGAATGTTTTTTGAGTATGACATTGATAATGACGTAATGAATATATACAGAGATTACTTCGACTGTGACGAATCGGGAATTGTTGTCTCAATTGATAATTACAGCGGGTGTATCCGGGATGGCGATAAGGTTTTTAAAAATCATAAAAAGCAGTATCTTGATTTTTTAAAAGTCCGTGCAGACGGCACAACTGAGATTCTCAGAAAAGATAACGGAGACAAATTTGCGTGGTTCAGAATTGAAACGTATTACGACTCTGAAAACGGAAAAAAGGCAGGCAGAATTTCTCCGTTATACAAGGATGAGAGCGAAAAGGAGTCGAGAGACAGAAACAAATACATTGATGCAGATACAGGTCTTTATACAAGAGCATATTCCGATGAGAAAATGGACGATTTCATAAGACTTGATGACGGAAGTGTAGCAAGCTCGCTTGTGCTTATCGACATTGACCGTTTCTCCGATATAAACGATATGTACGGTGTAAAGTTCGGCGATGCACTTTTGGCAGAGGTTGCGGATGTGCTTAGGTATGTATTTGACAAGGACTGCATAATCGGAAGGTGTGCAAGTGACGTGTTTGCAATCCTTGCAAGGCATAAGAGTATTGAAGAAACGCAGGAAAGAGCACAGCAAGTGATTGAGTGTCTGGAGGAAATGTATTGCGGTGCAAGCAAAGCTCTTTCACTCAGAGCAAGTATAGCAATAGTTGATACAAATGATGCTCCTGACTATTTCGCAATGAACGACCTTGGAATAAAGGTAATAGCATACGTGAAATCGCTCGGCGGAAATGCAGTTAAAACATACAGAGATGCAAGTGCAGAGCTGGGCGCTCCGGTTGAATATCTTTTCCCGAGACGCTATGCAAAGGAAATAGGCACAGATAAGCATTCTGTATCACAGGAAAATATGGTGGGCTATGCAATGTCTCTGATGGAGGATACGCACGATATTGAAAGCTCAATAAATATGCTTGTGAGACGAATAGGAAGCCGATACGGGCTTGATAGAGTATCAGTTATCACGATTAACTGGGAAACGCTTGACTACCGTATGGCATATCAGTGGAGCCGCAGTGCAAATGATGATATGTCAGACTTCTATTCGAAGATTTCAATCAGAGATTATTATAAAATTGCGGCATCATACAGTGATACGGGCTTGCGTGAATGTGGCAGTGAAAATGCCAATATAATGCAGAGTGCCATAGAAGCGGCGATATACAATAAAGGCCGCTATGCAGGCTCGCTGCGTGTGGAGGTTGACAGAGAGTATAATATCTGGGCAGAGGATTTGCGTGATGATTTGCCTGTGCTTGCCAATCTCATAGGAACATATTTAAGCCGTGAGGAAAGTGAAAAAACACTGCAATTAAAGCAGTTTGAAATGGATGTAATGTCAACGGCAATCAAGGGCGGAATGAAGATAGTGCTTGATGACCGTGACAGAACGATACTTAATATAAGCGACAGCTTATGTGAGCTGTTCGGATACAGCACAGATGAATTTTTAGCTGTGACGGACGGAGTGGAAAGCAATATCATATATCGTGAGGATATGCAGGAGGTGCTTAATCAGACGGGCACAAAGCTTATCCACGATGCGGATTCGTATACACTTAAATACAGGGTAAGATGTAAGGATGGCTCACTCAAGTGGGTGCTGGATTACGGAAGAAGAGTAAAGGACCAGGAGGGCAGAAGCGTATTCTATACCACCTGTACAGACGTAACAGAGGTAGAGAAATCTGCGGCACAGATTCGTGAGCTGTATAATCAGTCAAAGGCTGCGGAGGAATGTACAAGAATCGCTCTTCAGAATACAAAAACAGCAGAGTTTTATTATTATCCGGGTGAGCACAAAATGGTTGTGCCGCCGAGAAGCCGTGAAATCATCGGCTGTAAAAAGGAATATAATGATATGCCGTATGACTTTGCAGAGGAAATGGTTTCGGGCGAAATGCAAAGGCGATTTATACGAGCCTTCAACAGTGTTTCAGAGCCGGGTTCAACGGCGGTGTGTGAATTTCGGGTAAAGGGCAGAGAGAACTGGTTAAGAATAACCCTTTCTGCAATGAAAACCGAATACAGCAGCGACAGAATAGTAGTGGGAATTGCCGAGGACATCAGTGATGAAACAAGTGCGGCACAGGAAAGAACACGAATAATTGAAAGTATTTCAGACAGCTATTTTGCGATGTATCATATAAAGCTGAACGAGGGGACATATTCCGCATTCAGCCAGACTCCCGGAATGAAGGCTTTGCTTGGCAACAGAGGTGATGTGAAAAAGCTGCTTGATGTGATGGGGAATAAGTTTATAGTAGAAGAGAGCAGCAGGGAGATTTATAATTCACTGATAAGCTCCGGAAGCTACAAAAAGAAGCTCAATGAAAAGCACCGTATGGAAAGCTATGAATACAGACATAATTTCGGCGACCATATCGGCTGGGTACGTGTGAGCTTCGTAATTGTAGGAATGAAGGGCGGCGAGCTCGATTCTCTTATGCTTACGTTTATGGATATAGACGAGGAAAGACGTATCCAGGAGGAGCAGAAAAAGGAGCATACAATCCTGAGCCTTGCAATCACAGGCTCGTATGATGAAATACACGAAATCAATCTTGATACCGATGAGGTATTTGATATTAAGATTGTTGACGGCTATGCAGTCCGCAAAAAGAACAGTGCGGGCTATAATGAGCTCTCAAAGCTTCTGGGTGAAAAATTCATTCATCCGGAGGAACTGGAGGAATATAAAAAAGTAACAGACAGAAATTATATTGACAAAACACTGACGCCGGAAAATCCTGAGATTTATATGGAATTCAGGCTCAGGAAAAACATCGGCTCGGAGGAGTATGTATGGAAATCCTTCCTGCACAGACTCATTCCCGATTCACCTACGAAGGCGATAATGCAGTTTATAAACGATATTACTCTTCGTAAGAAGGAGGATCTTGAGACGAGAAAGGCTTTAAAGGACGCATTTGATATGGCAAACAATGCCAACAATGCAAAGAGCGATTTCTTATCGAAGATGAGCCACGATATCAGAACACCGATGAATGCAATCATCGGTATGACATCAATCGCACAGTCGCATATGGACGATTCTGAAAGAGTGGAGGATTGCTTAAAGAAGATAGACGTATCCTCAAAGCATCTTTTGGGACTCATAAATGACGTTCTTGATATGTCAAAGATTGAGAGCGGAAAGATGGACCTTGTGCAGGAGGATGTTAAAATCAGCGAGCTTGTTTACGGAATCGAAACGATTCTCCGTCAGCAGATGGAGCAGAAGCAGCACAGCTTTGATATAATTTTCAATGACATTGCTCACGATGACGTGATAGGCGATGCTTTAAGGATTCGTCAGGTGCTGGTGAATCTGTTGTCGAACTCGGTGAAATACACACCGGACGGCGGAAGGATAAGCCTCACTGTAACGGAAAAGCAGTCAGAATACAACGATACCGCACATTTCGAATTCCGTGTAAAGGATAACGGAATGGGTATGACAAAGGAGTATCTTGAAAAGCTGTTTGACCCGTTCACACGTGCGATGGATTCACGAACAAGCAAGATTCAGGGAACAGGCCTTGGTATGACAATCACAAAGCAGATAGTTGCAATGATGGACGGAAGCATAAATGTTGAGAGTGAGGTTGACAAGGGTACGGAATTCATTGTCACAATGTTCTTCAAGCTTCCGGAAAAGAAGGACGATGCAGCGGATAATGATGCAGGCGAGCTTGTTACTGAGTTTGACGGCAAGAGGATTCTCATTGCAGAGGATAATGAAATAAATATGGAGATAGCAGTGGAGCTGTTATCGTTTACAGGTGTAGAGATTGAAACTGCATCTGACGGTCAGATAGCCTTTGAAAAGGTAAAGGCTTCGGACGACGGCTATTACGATATGGTCTTAATGGATGTGCAGATGCCTGTTATGAACGGCTATCAGTCAACACAGGCTATCAGGGCATTGGGTATGGAATATACCAACAAGCTGCCGATAATTGCGTGTACGGCAAATGCGTTTGTGGAGGATATACGTGATGCAGAGGCGGCAGGTATGAGCGGACATATCGCAAAGCCGATAGAATTTGAACAGTTAATAAAGGTAATGAATAAATGGTTAATCTGACACAGGAGCTTTTGAGCTTTATTGATGAGAGTCCTGTAAGCTTTTTCGCAGTGGCAAACATAGAAAAGAGCTTGCAGGAGGCGGGTTTTTCTCAGCTTGATGAGAAGGCAGAATGGAAAATTGAAAACGGCAAGGGATATTATTGCGTGCGTAACGATTCGTCAATAATAGCTTTTCGTGTTCCGGACAGGGAATATACAGGCGTTATGATTGCGGCGGCACATTCCGATTCGCCCTCGTTTCGTATAAAGCCCGATGCACAGCTCTTAAAAGAGGGCGGATATGTAATGCTTGATACAGAGCCGTATGGCTCAATGATTATGTCAAGCTGGTTTGATATTCCGCTTTCGGCGGCAGGGCGTGTGATAAGGGATAAGGAAGCGGTGGAAACGGAGCTTATAAATATAGACCGTGACAGCCTTATTATCCCGAACGTTGCAATCCATATGGAGAGGGACATAAATAATTCTCACAAATATAATGCTCAGAAGGAGCTTATTCCGCTTTACGGAATGGCAGAGTCAGAAAACGGATTTTTTGATGAGCTTGGCGATAACCTCGGATACGATATGTATCTCTATAACCGGATGAAGGGCAGAATCTGGGGTAAAAGCTCTGAATTTTTCAGTGCACCGAGAATTGATGATTTAGAATGTGCATATTGTATTTCAAGGGCTTTTATCGAAAGTGAAAAGAGTGATGCGCTTTGCGTTATGGCTGTGTTTGACAATGAAGAGGTGGGCAGCTCAACAATGCAGGGTGCAAATTCGGATTTCCTGCGTGAGGTGCTTGAAAGGGTGAATGAATCGCTCGGGCTTAAGGCATCGCATCTGATGCGTGCCAAGGCAAACGGATTTATGATAAGTGCGGATAATGCACACGCACTGCACCCGAATGCAGTGGAAAAAAGCTCACCCACGAACCGGCCTGTGATAAATAAGGGAATTGTGATAAAGCACAATGCAAACCGAAGATATACAACCGACGCTCTCACAGAGGCGATGTTCAGAAAAATCTGTGATAAGGCAGGTGTGCCGTATCAGTATTTCACTAACAGAAGTGATATGCCGGGCGGCTCGACTCTGGGTAATATTTCAAACGAGCAGCTTTCAATAAGAACGGTAGACATCGGACTTGCACAGCTTGCAATGCATTCGGCATATGAAACGGCAGGCTGTGAGGATGTGAAATATTTGTTTGAGGCAATGAAGGCATTTTATGAAACGACACTTTAAAAAGGAGTAAACAAAGATGAATAGTTTTGGGTTTTTCGTGATTGCGGCAGCCTGCGTGATGCTTTTTCTGATAGTCATTACAGTGGTGCTCAGGAATTATTTCTCCTTCAGAAAACTGGAAACGGAAAAAATACGTGAGCTTAGTGGCGAGCGTGAATTATATCAGACGGTATATAACTCGGGTAACGAGCTTTATATCGTGCTTGGTGCGGCGGATAAAATTCCGAAATATGTCAGCGGCGGCTCGCAGGAGCTTATGGGCATAAAGAAGGCTGATATTACGGCTGATATCTTCGCGCTCAAGTGGGGCGTGGCACCTGCGGATATAAGCGGCTTCGAGAGAGAGTGGGTAAAATGGGATAAGAAATCCACTTTTGAGCGAGAGTTCAGCTTTGTGCATACCACAAGCGGTGACAAGCGAGTGGGTATGGTTGCAATTCAGTATAACCGTATGGATGACAGCTATTGCATTCTTATCCGTGACATTACAAAGGAAGCAGGCGAGAAGCAGAGAATAAGAAGTGAGCTTGAGCAGATAAGAAACCTGAGCAAGTACAGAAATGAGTTTATCTCAAGTATTTCACACGAAATCAGAACGCCGATAAACAGTATCCAGGGACAGCTTAAGCTTGTTGAAATGAATGCGACAAATGCGGACGAGGTAAAGAGATATGCAACGGGCATAACGGAGCAGACCAATATTTTGCTTGGACTCTTGAACGATATGTTCGATATTTCAAAGCTCGAAAGCGGCGACGCAGTTATGGAAAACAACGAGTTTGATATTATGTCGCTTACTCACCGTTTAAGAGAGGCATATGTGGCTTCATCAAGAGATATCGGACGTGAATTCAAGCTGGAAATGCTTGATTTCAATACACGTTTCTTTATGGGTGACGTGAGAAGATTACAGCAGATACTTATGGCATTTATCAACCATGCAGAAAGCATAACGCCTGAGGGCGGAAGCTTCTATGTAAACATCCGTCAGATGAACAGGGCAACCGATAAGGTAAATATCCTTTTCCGAATAAAGGACGGCGGAAAGAAGCTTACTCAGCAGCAGATTTCTGCAATGTTTGAGGCTGGTTCATCGGGAAATATTGCACTTACGGTTGCAAATCAGCTTGTAAAGGCAATGGGTGGTCAGCTTATGATTGACGGCAATGAAAGCGGAAACGATTATTCGATATTCCTTTCATTCAGACTTGCAGACCGTGTACAGGATATGACCTTGCCGATAGAGAGCAGTGAGGACCTTGTTAATAAGGAATTTACATAT
>JAZQHZ010000090.1:0-1982 GCA_045540855.1 Clostridia bacterium | reverse complement strand
AGATTCAATTACGGATTCCGGAAGAAATCGTGAAAGTAATATTTTTGAAGGATATGGTTATGTAACTATGGTAAAGGGAATACTGGGGCTTGACTATCCTGAAAAATATTCTTTTATGAATAAGGGAGTTTCAGGCAACCGTATCGTGGACGTGTATGCAAGAATTAAGAGCGATATAATAAACCTCAAGCCTGATTATCTGAGCATACTTGTTGGTGTAAATGACGTGTGGCATGAGTTTGGTCATAAGAATGGTGTTGCAACCGAAAAATATGAAAAAATTTATTCAATGCTGATTGAGGAAATAAAGGAAGCACTTCCAGATATCAAAATAATGATTCTTGAACCGTTCGTATTAAAAGGAAGTGCAACAACTTCAAATGAAAAGTACGAAGATTTATACCCATTGTTCAGAGCTGAAGTAGAGGAAAAAGCAAAAGCCGCAAAAAGAATAGCAGAAAAATTCTCATTGCCGTTTATAAGTTTGCAAGATAAATTTGATGCGGTGTATAATCCGGATTTCCCCGATTACTGGCAGAGAGACGGCGTGCATCCGAAAGCTCCGGGGCATATGCTTATCGCACGGGAATGGGTTAAAGCCTTTGATAAAATAAAAGAGCAGTAAATTAAACTGTCGGGAAAATGGCATGAATTCAAGGGAATTGACTCTTTAACTTCTAAGTGCTGAGTATTATAATTGGTTTAGAGGATTATGAATTGCATCTAAGGAGGAATTTTTATGAAACTGACAAGGTTTAAAAGCATTAATGTCAGGGCGTTGAGCATTGCTGTTGCAGCATCAATGTCGCTTTCGTCTGTTGCATTACCTGCTTTTGCCGATGAGGAAGGAATATATATCGATTGCCAAAGTGTTACTTCGGCAGATGTTTATTGTGAAGGTACAATCACTGATGTGACAGATGGCATCGCACTTAGTGATTTTAAAACAATGCTTGATGAGGCGGATGCAGGCAGTGCGATTATGTGTAATTTTGAAAATACGGAGAGTATTCCTGCTGATACAAGCAGCATCAATCTGAAATGCGGTGACGGCGAAAGCGATTACATCACTGTCACACAATCTGCCGATGGTGAAGCCAGTGCGTTTTTGTCTAACGGGGGAGCTGTGCAGGATGATCCAACAGGATATTATACCTCGGGAGTCAGAATGTTTACGATGCTCGGCGGACCGCAAAAGTACACATTGACATTTTCATCGGGCAAGGATCAAGATAATTACATCAGAGTTGTAAAGGCATTAGGCTTTGCGGTGACAGGAAAAAATGTGCCTGAAGTTAAGGTGGTTGCTTATTATAAGCACTCTGATAACGGAAAGCTGTCGGAAACCAAAGAACTTGCCTATCCGGGTGCAAGCGGACGCAGCAGTGCATTTGTGGGTTTTGAAGAGCTTGAAGATGAAGGGGTGTTTAAATACATATCAAAAATAGAAATTTATCCTAATGGTAAGACCATATCTATAGATGACCTTTGTCTTATAACGGAAAAAATTGACACCACGGGAACACTTGCAGGTGTTGGCATTTACTCCAAAGGGACAATAACTAATGCAGACGGAATAATTCCGCTTGGCGACTTTGACAGTGCAGAGGATGGAACCTTCTGGAATATGCTGCAGAACACAGATGAAAGCGATACAATCATATACAATTTTGAACAAACAGGTGTTACAAAGCCCGAAAAAGGAAAAAAGGACACATATGTAAGCAGTATTGATGTGGCATGTGGATATGACAATAACAATGCGAGTGATACTGTGGATTATATGACGGTTACGCAGAGTGCTGAATGTGAAAAGGAGTCGGACAGACTATATTACAGTGCGTTCTATCCTAATGGCGGAACCACGCAGTCTGATCCTACAGGATATTACACATCAGGAAACAGCATGTTTTCAATGCTGGCTACTCCTACAAAGTATACGCTTACGTTTTCACCTAGCGGTGAAGATGAAAGCTATATCC
>JAZQHZ010000089.1:0-2575 GCA_045540855.1 Clostridia bacterium | reverse complement strand
GGGTGCACTCTTTTGAGCGAGCGTCAGCAAGGGAGATTTTCAAGAGGGAATTTCCCTCTTGAACGGTATTCTTTTTCGTTCTTTTTCTGTTACTGCAGACAGAAAAAGAACCGGGGATATACGTTGCAAACAATTAAAGCTAAACGTCTTGGGGCAGAGCCCGTTTGAATCGTTTGGGCGAGTGCAAACATCCCGACAAATTCAAATTTAAATATTTTTCTTGTATTTTGTCGAAAAATATGATACAATTATTATACTAAAGCAGAAAGGTGTAAATCTATGTTCACAAAAGAAGGCAGAAGAATCAGAAGCGGTTCTCCTATGGATGCAGTGTCTCCGTTTATAATGTCAACTCGCAACGGTGCATCCAATTCATTCAACGGAACCGTTGACATCGGAAAATGCGAGGAATTTATCAGACAAAAGCGTGCCGAAGGTATGAGCGGACTTGGAATGATGCATATTTTTATGGCAGCATATGTCAGAGTGGTTTCCCAGCTTCCGGGAGTCAACAGGTTTGTACGCGGTCAGCGGGTATATGCCCGTAACGGTATAGAAATCTGTATGGCTATAAAAAAAGAACGTAAATTAAATGCTGCTGAAACTGTTATAAAGCTTTACACAACACCTTCAGACACCTTGGATTCTATATATCAGCAGCTTTGTGAAGAAATTGAAAAGAATAAGATGGAAGGCGATAACAATAATATGGACACCGCAGCCAGAGTGCTGATGGCTTTTCCGAGAGTTTTCCTCAGATTTACTGTGTGGATACTGAAGCTTATGGATTATTTCGGATTATTACCACGCTTCCTTACGAAGCTCAGCCCGTTCCACGGCTCAATGTTCATCACAAATCTCGGCTCGCTCGGTATACCGCCGGTTTACCATCACCTTTATGATTTCGGAAATCTTCCGGTATTCATCGCAATGGGAGCGAAGCGAACAGAATATTTTATGGATAAAACCGGAGAAGTAAAAAAACGCAGATTGCTTGATTTTACGGTAGTATGTGACGAAAGAATATGTGACGGCCACTATTACGCAACTGCATTCAAGGCATTGAAGCGAATTATAGAAAATCCCAAACAGTTATCCGAAGCTCCGGAGGCTGTTATTGAGGATATTATGTAAAAGCAGAAGATTACTCAAAAAGCGGGATGCATTTTGCATCCCGCTTCTATTAATCCTCAAGTCCCTGCATATACTCGTGCATAACGTCTGCAACCTGCTTTGAATACTTCACCGCCTCAACTACCGTCTTTGCTCCGCTTACAACGTCGCCCGAGGCAAATATTCCCGGACGGGTTGTTTCACCTATTGTATTCGTTACCAGCAAGCCTCTCTCGTTTATTTCAAGTCCCTTCGTGTTCGATACAATTCTTGAATTCGGTCCCTGGCTGATTGCTATAATCGTCGAATCAGCCTTATAAAGCTTTTCTGTGCCTATAATCGGCTCTAAATGACCGTAGCCGTCACATTCAAGCTCTGCCATAATTACACCCTCATCGGTTATCTGCATCGGCTCAACGTGGGTTACGAAATCCACGCCGTCAATCTCTGCGTATTCCACCTCTCTCGGCGATGCCGCAAGATGGTCGCTTCTTGAAAATACCGTCACCTTTTCACAGCCGTGGCGAAGTGCAGTTCTTGCGACGTCCATTGCCGCATTTCCTGCACCAATTACGTTCAGGCTCTTGCCCAAATCATATGAATCAGGATTTACCAGGTAGTTTATCGCATAATGTACATTACCCAGAGATTCGCCCTTGATATGCAGCATATTCGGTTTCCATACACCTGTACCGATGAATATCGCCTTATATCCGTCACGGAACATATCGTCAACCGTAATTGTTGTACCGATTGCAGTATTCGGACGGATTTTTATACCAAGCTCACGAAGCTTATCACGGTATTTGTCAAGAATACGCTTAGGCAGACGGAATTCCGGGATACCGTAACGCAGTATGCCGCCAATCTGCTCCTTTGATTCAAAGAGGGTGATGTCATAGCCTTTTTGTGCAAGGATAACCGCAATGGTAATTCCCGCAGGACCCGAGCCGACAATTCCGACCTTCTTGCCGTTCTTCTCCACCTTTTCAAATTTCAGCTTATCAAAATAATTCGATGATATGTAGTTTTCAATACTTGAGAACTGCACAGGTGCTCCCTTGCGGTTGAGCACACAATGTCCCTCGCACTGATTCTCGTGATTACAGATAAGCGAGCAGATTATTGAAAGCGGATTATTTTCAAAAAGAGTCTGCCCCGCTTCGTTTATCTCACCGTGCAGAAACATCTGAATTACATCCGGAATAGCCGTACTTATCGGGCATCCCTGACGGCACATCGGTTTTTTACAGTTAAGGCATCGCTTAGCTTCATTGATTACATTTATTGCCATTTATTTGTTCCCTTTCGATTATTGCTGTAAATTAATGTTTATATATTGGGCTTCTCCTTGAGGAGAGGCTCCGCCACAGGCGGTGGTGAGGTGTAGGATGCGAAGCATCCGTCGGATTTTCCACCTCATCCGGCACTTCGTGCCACCTTCCCCTCAAGGGGAAGGCAA
>JAZQHZ010000088.1:0-23333 GCA_045540855.1 Clostridia bacterium | reverse complement strand
GGTGCAGTTTAAATTTGCAAACGCAACCCACAAATTGCCAAAAACAAACCAAACAAATTTGGGTTTGGTGTTGAGATTGCTTTGAATGACAGATGTAGGGGGGAACCGTGTTCGCCCCTTTACCCAATATCTGTGGTTGTCCCCGGGGAACACGGTTCGCCCCTACATTTTTATCCCGCCAAACTCCCCGCTAAACCCAAATTTATTTCCGTATAATTAAAATCAAAAAAATTTAAAAAAGGTCTTGACATTTATAGGTGTTATGAGGTATAATATTTAATGATGTACAGAAATATACTGTAACAGAAAAACGATTCCATCCAAGTCCGTTTTTAGAATTGACTTGTCGGAGGGAGGGAAACAGAAGTGTCAGAAGTAAGAGTAAAAGAGAATGAAAGCTTAGACAGCGCATTAAGAAGATTTAAGCGTCAGTGTGCTAAATCAGGCGTTATGGCAGAGGTTAGAAAGCGTGAGCACTACGAGAAGCCGAGCGTAAAGCGTAAGAAGAAGTCAGAAGCAGCAAGAAAGAGAAAGTATTAATTTCGTTTTTAAAAAAGGAGATGACTTTAAATGGCATTGAAGGATAAATTGATGGACGATTTGAAGTCAGCAATGAAAGACAAGGATACAATCCGCAAAAATGTGGTACAGCTGATTCGTTCAGGTGTATTGCAGTTTGAAAAAGATAATAAGGTAACTCTTGATGATGACGGCGTTTTAGACGTCATCGCAAAGCAGCTTAAGCAGCGCAGAGATTCCCTTCCGGAATATGAAAAGAGTGGCCGGGACGATTTAATCGCCCAGTTAAAACGAGAAATGGAGCTTTTGATGGAATATTTACCGGCTCAGCTGAGTGCCGAGGAACTTAAGGCTATCGTAAAGGAAGCCATTGAGACAACCGGTGCGGCGTCTGTGAAGGACATGGGCAAGGTAATGGCGGCTGTTATGCCTAAAACAAAGGGCAGAGCAGACGGCAAGGAGATTAACGCAATCGCAAGAGAGCTTTTAGGTTAATCAGTGAAAATTGATTTAAGCAAGTGTACTGCTATGGCGGTACACTTGATTTGCTGGTATAGCTCAGTTGGTAGAGCAGCTCATTCGTAATGAGCAGGCCGCGGGTTCGAGTCCCATTACCAGCTTGAAAAAGCACCCCTTGTGGGTGCTTTTTTTTAAGAATAAATAAAGGGGACTCGAACCCTGAGAGAGCCAAAAACGTGAAGGAAAAGTTGCCGGTGGCAATTTTTTTAGTTTTTGGGTGCGCAGGCGGGTACCGAAATGCGAAGCATTTGGGTCGTCAAGCAGTCAAGACACGAAAGCGGCTGTGTCCCATTACCAGCTTAAAAAAAGGACACCCTTGTGGGTGTTTTTTTCTTGTCTTGACACAGGAATAAAAAAGGTATATAATATAGATACAAATATACAAAGGAATGCGCTGAATATGCAGACTGAGAAATTTGCACTTTATCTTGTGCATCTGTGCAGATGCGTTATTGAAAACAGAACGAGTGATTATGCTGCGGAGGATATTGACTTCGGGGCTTTTTTGGAGTTTGCACATAGCCATAAGCTGGCAAATCTTGCATATCTGGCATTGAAAAATACAAAATATGCACAGCTTCCCGAAATGCGGATTTTTAAGGATAAGTATGAGCAGGCCATTTTAAACGATGCCGCACAGCAGTATTATCTCGACAGGATAAAACAGGGTTTTGAGGAAAACGGCATTGACTATACCGTGCTTAAAGGGCTGGTAATAAAAAATATATATCCGTCATCGGATATGCGGCAGGGCTCGGATATTGATATATACATAAATCCGTCAGCCACACAGAGGGCAAGGGATATTATGGAAGGACTCGGATTTGAATGTAAGACCTTCGGCAATAGGGATGCGACAGATAACTATCAGGCGGATAAATTCTCGTATGTGGAGCTGCATAAGTTGCTTGTGCCGCCGGAATATCAATGGGCACAGCAGTGTAACAAAATAACCGACAGGCTCGTTCACAGATCAGGTCATGAATATGTTATGAGCGATGAGGATTTTTATCTGTTTATGATATGCCATATCGCCAAGCATATCAAGTGGGGCGGAATGGGCGTGCGTGCTGTTCTTGACGTGTGGGTATACCGACGTGAAAAGGAGCTTGATTTTGCAAGGCTTGAGGAACTGATAAAGGAATGTGGCTTATCACAATTCCACAAAAAACTCAATGAGCTGATAAGCTACTGGTTTGAGGGTAAGGCGGCGGATGAAGATACGTTGGCGTTTTCGCAATACATTGCTCAAAGCGGGTGGAACGGAGATAAGCTGCAGCAGCAATCCGCAGGCGTGAACAAACTTGCACCGAAGGCAAAGAGTAACTGGAGAGTCAGAATCAGTTGGATGCGTGCAGTGGTATTTCTGAAACGCAGATTTATGGAGGAAAAATATCCTGTCCTGAAAAAGCATCCGCATTTGCTTGTACTGTGTTGGATTCATCGCGGCTTTGATGTTATTTTTAACCGCCGCAGAATGATAGGCGAGGTGTGGAAGGAATACAGCGATATAGATATGGATGAGATGAACAGGATAAACGAGTTCAGAAAAAATATAGGGTTATAAAAAAACGGCAGGTACTGCCGTTTTTTTGTGTTTGGCATAATATGGAAAAATGTATTTCTTCCCATAAAATACTTGAAATGGCTGTAAGTTTATGGTATAATGTATATATTATTGTATTAGAATGGCAAGAAGTGCATAAATTCGGATTTAGGAGAAAATAAGTGGAAAAAGATGTGAATATACAGGGTGCAGAGAGCTTTGCCCGTGTAAAGGTAAGAGACGGTAAAATATACGCTTTTTTCAAGCGTTTATTTGACATAGTCTTTTCCGTTGCGGGAATGATTCTGCTTTCGCCGATTTTTCTTATCGCCTCGCTGGCGATATTCATAGAGGACGGCGGCGCACCCATTTTTACGCAGACAAGACTCGGCAAGGACGGCAGAGAATTCAGGATGTATAAATTCCGCTCGATGTGCGTGGGTGCAGAGGACAAGCTTGATGAGGTGAGACACCTTAACGAGGCGGACGGACCTGTATTTAAAATATGGGATGACCCGAGAATAACAAAGGTAGGGGCAATATTGAGAAAAAGCAGTGTGGACGAGCTGCCACAGCTTTTAAATTGCTTTTTGGGCTCGATGAGCCTTGTGGGACCAAGACCGCCGCTGCCGAATGAGGTGGAGCAGTATAACGATTATCAGAGACAACGTCTTCTGGTAAAGCCGGGAATTACGTGCTACTGGCAGTGCTCAGGCAGAAGCGACCTCAATTTTGACGAGTGGATGAGGCTGGATATGAAGTACATAGAGGAAAGAAGCCTCTGGACGGATTTCAAGGTGTTATTGATGACAGTTCCGGCAGTGCTTCACAGGAAGGGTGCAGCCTGATGAAGAAAATGAAAATAGCAATGCTCGGTCACAAGCGTGTTCCGTCACGTGAGGGCGGAGTTGAGGTGGTTGTGGGTGAGCTTTCCGTAAGGATGGCACAGCGTGGGCACAGCATTACGCTCTATAACCGCAGAGGAAAGCACGTTGCACTTGGTGAGTGCGACACACAGCGTAGTGAATACAAGGGTGTACGCCTGAAAAGAGTTTTCACGATAGATAAAAAGGGACTTGCGGCTATGACCTCGTCTTTCTTTGCGGCATTGTGTGCGGCGGTGGGAAGATATGATGCGGTGCATTTTCACGCCGAGGGCCCGTGTGCAATGATACCGATTGTGAAGCTTTTAGGAAAGAGAACAGTTGCCACCATTCACGGGCTTGACTGGCAAAGAGCCAAGTGGGGCGGCTTTGCGACGAAGTATCTGAAATTCGGCGAAAAAATGGCGGCGAAATATGCCGATGAGGTGATTGTACTCTCAAAAAATGTGCAGAAATATTTCAGGGATACATACAACCGTGAAACGGTGTATATTCCCAACGGAATTGAAATGCACCAGAAGGTGGCGGCACAGGAAATAAGCGAAAAATGGGGACTTTGTGAGGATGGATATATCCTGTTTTTAGGAAGAATAGTTCCTGAAAAGGGTATTTCGTATCTGATTGAAGCCTTTAAAAACGTAAAAACAGATAAAAAGCTTGTAATCGCAGGCGGAGCAAGCGATACGGACGCATTTATGCAGGAAATGCGCTCGGCGGCAGAGACGGATGAGAGGATTATTTTCACCGGCTTCGTGCAGGGACGTGTGCTTGAGGAGCTGTATTCGAATGCGTATGTATACACTCTGCCAAGCGACCTTGAGGGAATGCCCGTCAGCCTGCTTGAGGCGATGAGCTATGGAAACTGTTGCCTTGTCTCGGACATTGATGAATGTGTTGAGGTTGTAGAGGAAAGGGCAGCTGCATTTAAAAAGGGAAATACAGACGACCTCGCCCAAAAATTGCAGTGGCTCTGCGATAACAGTGATGAGGTTATGAAATATAAAAACGGAGCGGCATCCTACATCTGCGACAGATTTAACTGGGACGATGTGACGGAAAGAACGCTTGAATTGTATAAGGGATAATTATGAAGGTTTTAATGGTGAATAAGTTTCTCCACCCGAACGGCGGCTCGGAAACGTATATTTTCAAGCTTGGCGAAGCACTTGCGAGGGCTGGGCATGAGGTGGAATATTTCGGTATGGAGCATGCGGGACGCTGTGTAGGCAACAGCGTGGGTGCGTATACCTCGGATATGGATTTCCACGGCGGCTCAAAGCTTGCAAAAATCACATATCCCGTAAAAACTATATATTCACCACAGGCAAGGAAGAAGATACGTCTTGTGCTTGATAGCTTTGAGCCGGACGTTGTGCATCTGAATAATTTCAATTTCCAGCTTACACCCTCGATAATCCTTGAGATTGTAAAATGGCGTAAGCAAAAGAAAAAGCAGTGTAAAATAGTGTTCACTGCACACGATTATCAGCTTGTCTGCCCGAATCATATGATGAATAACCCGATAACGGGTGAAAACTGCAAAAAATGCCTTGGAGGCAAATTTGCGAACTGCATAAAGGGACGCTGCATCCATTCTTCACTTGCGAAATCGGCAATAGGTGCGGCGGAGGCATATTTCTGGAATATGCAGGGAGTGTATAAAAATATTGACACGATAATCTGCTGCTCACAATTTATGAAAGCACAGCTTGATACAAACCCTGTGTTTGCAAAAAAGACAGTGGCAATACATAATTTTATCGACAGCGTACCTCAGAGGGATACGGATAAGGAGGATTATATCCTGTATTTCGGGCGATATTCAAGGGAAAAGGGAATTGATACGCTTATAAAGGTATGCAAAGAGCTTGGACATATACGGTTTGTATTTGCCGGAGCAGGTCCGCTTGAGGACGAGCTTAATGGAATAGAAAATATAGAAAACGTAGGCTTTAAGACGGGTGAGGAGCTTGAAGAGCTTATCCGTAAGGCAAGGCTCAGCGTGTATCCGTCGCAGTGGTATGAGAACTGTCCGTTCTCGGTGATGGAGTCGCTTATGTATCAGACACCCGTTCTTGGTGCCGATATCGGCGGCATCCCGGAGCTGATTGAGCCGGGTGTAGTGGGTGAGCTTTTTGAAAGCGGAAATGCACAGGCTCTGAAGAAGAAAATTGAAGAGCTGTGGAGCGATAAAGACATACTTGACCGATACAGCAAAAATTGTTGCAATGTGAAATTTGATACGGCGGATGAATATTGTGATAAAATGATTGAGATTTATAGATAAAAAGCGGTAAAAGAGGTGCCGGTATGAAGGAAAGATATAGTGCAATGGACGGGCTGAGGGCATTTTCAGCAATAGGGATTGTGATTATGCACGTTCTGGCGAACGGCGGATATGAGATAAACTCATATATTACATCAAAAATCATACCGTCATTTGCAGATCTGGTGTTTCTGTTTATGATAATAAGCGGATTTTCGATGTGCTGCGGATATTATGATAGGATAATAAACAACACCGTTTCGCTTGATGAATTTTACGGACGGCGATATAAAAAGGTACTGCCCTTTTTTGCACTGCTGTGCATTATGGATTTTGTGCTATCTCCGGGACTTGCAGCTTTGTAT
Source organism: Clostridia bacterium (assembly GCA_045540855.1). Taxonomy (GTDB): domain Bacteria; phylum Bacillota; class Clostridia; order UBA1381; family UBA1381; genus UMGS1958. The sequence goes on along the minus strand of JAZQHZ010000088.1, from coordinate 17,234 downwards.
GAGGTATTTGCAAATCTGACGCTTTGCTTCGGGCTGATTCCGGGTGCAAATATTTCCGTGATAGGCGTGGGCTGGTTTTTAGGTGTGGTTTTTGTTTTTTATTTCATATTCCCGTTCTTTGTATATCTGCTTTCCGACAGGAAAAGAGCGTGGATGGCATTTTTTGCGGCGGTAGTATTAAACATATTGTGCGAAGGCTATTTCGACGTATCAAGAAGCAGCTTTATATACTGTGTAATGTTCTTTATGGCAGGCGGAATCATATATCTCTACCGCCAGCCGCTTAAAGGGCTTGCGGATAAGTACGGAGCGATTCTGTTGCTTGTGATTGCGGCTGTGATATGTCTGTATTATAAAATGGATCTGCCACTGCAGCTGCTTATAGTGATTTTTTCGCTTATGACGGTGTATGCTATGGGTACTGACAGAAAAATACTACATAACCCTGTAACTGCGTTTATCAGCAAAATAAGTATGGAAATATATCTGTGCCATATGGTGATTTACAGAATTATAGAGAAATTACATCTTCTCAGGATGTTTGATTCAGAGCTACTGTCATATATAGCAGTATCTTTTATGACGGCGGCGGGTGCAATTATATTCTCTCTGATTGCAAAGAAATGCCTTGAAAAGGCGGCTGAAACAGTAAGAAAACGAAAGGATATGACAATCGGTGAAAAAGCTTAACGGAACGGTGATAGTCACATACAGGTGCAATGCACGCTGTAATATGTGTAACAGATACAAGTGTCCTTCAAAGGCGGAGGAGGAAATCTCGGTAGAAACCATAAAGAAGCTGCCGCAGATGTATTTTACAAATATAACGGGTGGCGAGCCGTTTATCCGTGAGGATTTACCGGATATTGTAAGAGAGCTTTATAAAAAGAGCGACAGAATAGTTATTTCAACAAACGGCTTCTTTACTGACAGAATAGTAGAGCTTTGCAAGGAGTTTCCGGACATCGGAATACGTATTTCAATTGAGGGCTTAGAGGAAACGAACAATAAAATAAGAGGGCTTGACGACGGCTTCAACCGTGGCTATACAACGCTTAAAAGGCTTGTTGAAATGGGAATGAAGGATGTCGGCTTCGGAATGACGGTGCAGGATGCAAACGCAAAGGACCTTGTGGCACTTTATAAGCTTTCGGACGAGATGAATATGGAGTTTGCAACGGCATCCTTGCATAACAGCTTCTATTTCGTGGAGGCGAAGAACATAATCCACGACAGAATGATGGTTGCACAGGAGTTTGAAAATCTCGTGAACGAGCTGTTAAAATCCAATTCACCGAAGAAATGGTTCAGGGCATATTTCAATCACGGACTTATAAACTACATATTCGGACAAAAGAGACTGCTGCCGTGTGATATGTCGTTTGATACCTTCTTTATTGATCCGTACGGTGATGTGATGCCGTGTAACGGCACGAAGGACAAGGAGGTTATGGGTAACCTCAACGAAATGACGTGGGACGAGCTGTGGAGCAGTGAGGCGGCGGAAAATGTACGTAAAAAGGTACGCTGCTGTGACAGACAGTGCTGGATGATAGGCTCGGTTTCGCCTGCAATGCACAAGTACATATGGGTGCCGGTGCTGTGGGTATTGAGGCATAAATTCCTCGGCTTTTTCAAAAAGAAGAAGTATTCGATGTATGAAAATAAAATTGTGAGAGCATACCGTGACGGTAAGGTGACGAAGGAAGAGCTTGACAAATTGAGTACCTGCGATATGTGTGCACAGATAAACGACGGTTTATCGGAAATCTCACGTGAACAGCTTCGTGAGCGGAGCGGTGAGGAGATAGTGGATGCGGATATTGCATCGCAATTAAAATAAATCTGATTGGAAAAAGAAATTATGGTGGCTAAATATAGAAAAGCGGACGGCAAAACCAAAATGGCGTTATATACGTTTCTGCTTTTTATGTATGTATTTTTATTTCAGCAGCCCTTGCAGAAAATAGCTCCGGCTTTCCAGTATGGAGACGAAGCGTTTTCTATGCTGGCAATTGTGGCATTTGCACTTGATATTGCCAACAGAAAAAAGCTGGGCAGAGGAAATATGTGGATGCTCATAGGTATGGGCGTTGTTGTAGTCAGCGGTCTGTGGTCATCCTGGATTTATCAGTTCCAGCCGGCAAAGGTGGTGCTTGCAGACCTTATAGTAGTTATAAAATTCTTTATGACTATATATGCAGGTGAGCGGCTGTTCTCAAGGATAATTGAAAATACATATGCAAGAAACGTAATAAGGCGGCATTGTATATTTATAATCTGTCTGCTGTCGCTGTTGACTATGATGGACTTTGTATTTGACCTTTTCCCGTGGGAAGAGCGATACGGAATGCGTGCAATACGTCTGTTTTATATGCATCAGACATATCTTGTGGCGGCGTGTGTATTTGTTCTGGTAGCATATGCAGTGACGGCACAGAGGAGAATGTCAATCGTGGTGCTTATTCCGTTGTGTATAATAATGGTACTGACTCTGCGTGCGAAGGCATTCGGTATAGTGCTGGCGGCACTTGTTATATACGTGCTTTCGGCAAAGCTCAATAAGCGGCTTAATATCATATATATTGCACTGCTCGGAGTGGCGTTGTATATGCTTGTGGGTGAGCAGATTGAATTCTATTACGGCGGCGGCGATAACGTGGTGGCAAGAACAGTGCTGAACAAAACTGCAGTGCAGATTTCAAAGGACTTCTTTCCGTTGGGTACGGGCTTTGGAACCTTTGCTTCGCATCAGTCGGCAGCGGAATATTCGCCGATTTACGGCTTGTATAAGATATCGGGAGTATGGGGCATTTCAAAGGATAAGCCGGACTTCATATCCGATACCTTCTGGCCGATGATTTTAGGACAGTTCGGTGTTCTTGGTCTTGTGTCATATATAATTGCAATTATTATACTGTTTTTCAGAATACAGGCACTTGCAAAAAGAAACAGATATCTCTATTACGGAGCGATAGTTTCGTTTATTTATCTTATGATTTCATCAACGGCGGAATCGGCGTTTGTAAATTCAATCGCAGTGCCGCTGGGCTGGGTTATAGGTATTGCACTTTCGAATACAAGCGGTGAGGATGTTAAAAAACGGATTTCACTGTTAGGAGCGAAGGGAAAAAATAAATTTCACGGTTAATCGGGGTGATTTGAGTGATGATTGAAGATTCATATCTGATAAATCTGATTTATGCGTATATGAATGGTGTTGAGCCTGAAAAGGTCAATGAAAATATATCGTGGAAAAGACTGCATGACAGGGCACAGTTCCACGGAGTTCTTAATATGCTCTATTATATCCTCGGACATTTCAAAATTCCTGTGGATGCAGATGTGGGTAATCTGCTGAGGCTTGAAAATTCCGATTATATAGGAGTGGAGGCAATTCAGGAGCTTGAAATACAGAATTTATTGTCTATCTTTGAGGAGGAAGGCATTGATGCAATGCCTTTGAAGGGATATGTATTGAAGCATATGTATCCGTTGGTGGATATGCGTGAGATGTGCGATATTGATGTTCTGATAAAGGAAGAGAACTATCCTCGCATAAGTGAAATTATGAAGGAAAACGGGTTCACCTTTGATAAGGAAACGCCTCACGAATACATATTCAAGAAGGATGAAATGATAAATATCGAGTTTCACAAGGATGTGGTTCCCGATTATAATAAAAAGCTTCACAGCTATTACGGCTCCGGCTGGGAGCTGGCAAAAAAGGCGGACGGATATAACCACGTATACGAAATGAAAATCGAGGATTTTTATGTGTATACGCTTGTCCATGCGGCAAAGCATTACCTTGATTCGGGAATAGGTATAAGACAGGTGCTTGACCTTTGGATTATTGAAAAAAAGAATCCGGATATGGATTTTGAATATATTGATGCACAGCTTCTTAGCCTTGATCTTTCGAGGTTCAAAGAGAACATTACAGGGCTTATGAAAAAGTGGTTTGATAATGAGACCGTCAATAATCCCGTAATCAGTGAAATGGAAGATTACATCATAAACAGCGGCGTGAGAGGTAAGGGACGTACGGAAAAGATTTCCGATATATACCGTTCACAGGTGCAGGGAAGTGAGGACGGATATAAAAAGGTAGTTCTTTCGGCACTTTTCCCGAGCGTGAAAATGCTCAGCCTTGGCTATCCGGTATTAAGAAAATGTGCTCTGCTCTATCCGTTCTGCTGGGTACACAGACTGGTATATAATCTGTTATTTGAGCGTAAAAAGCTGCGTGAAAAATATGCACGTGACGGAATTGAGGCAGAGGAGATAAACGAATTTGCCCGCCATTGCAATGCAGTCGGAATAAGCGGTGATATGTAGGAATGGAGATTAATATGCCGGAAATAATGCTAAGCGTTGCAATGACAACGTATAATCACGAAAAATACATAGCCCGTGCATTGGACAGCATTTTAATGCAGAAGGTCAATTTTCCCTATGAGATAATCGTGGGCGAGGATTGCTCAGGCGATAAAACAGCTGACATAGTAAGAGAATATGCAAAAAAGTATCCGGATATAATAAAGCCGATTTTTCAGGAAAAGAACACAGGCGGAAAAATTAACGCAATGGCGGTAAAGGAAAATTGCAGAGGAAAATATATAGCCTTTCTTGAGGGTGACGATTTCTGGACGGACCCGTTGAAGCTGCAGAAGCAGGTGGATTTTTTAGAGGCAAATCCGGAATATACCGGAGTGGTGCACAGGTACTATGTAGTAAATGAAGCGGGAGAAAGAACTAAGGTAAGAACCTTCGGGGAATACAAAAAGGGCGGAAGATATACGCTTGATGACTTTATGAAGTCAGAAATTCCAAGCCAGCTTGCGACGTTTGTGATAAGGAATATATATAAGGAAATTTATGCAGACGGCTACAAAAAATGCAAGGAATATGAGCTTCGCAGGAATACTATCCAGGGCGATATACGTCTTAGCTTTTATCTTGTTGCGTTAGGTGATGTATACAGGATGGAGGACGTGATGAGTGCGTACCGTTTTGTAGACGGCGGCGGCAATAACTGGACGTCAAAGCAAAGAAAAAATCCGCAATTTTACAATAAATGGCTGCAGATAACGGATTTTGAGGATTATGTAAAGCGGGAGTGGGGAATAAATTTACGAATGAACTGCCATCGCAGGATGTATTCTGCACGTGCGATTTTAAATGTTTTGAAAAATCCGTGCAAACAGAGTGTTTCGGATATGAAAATGATTCTGAAAAAGGAAAAGCGGGCAATTTTGTATTTGTTCTCGTATGTTATAAGGAAATATATATTAAGAGTCTGAGAGCTGCACAACGTGCAGCTCTTTTAAATTGTGAATTTCTTCAGGCATTTCAGGGCATAGTAAATATACATTTTTGTATAACGGAGGAAATACGTATGACATTGTGCGAAATTTTAAAAAGCAGATTCGGTAAGGAGATTGAGGATTGCAGTGATTATGAGATTTATTGCGGGCTGATAAACCTTGTGAAGACGAAATGCAGTGAGGCGGATGAGGTTATCGGGAAGAAGAAGCTCTATTATGTTTGTGCGGAATTTCTTATCGGCAGGATGGTATCAAATATGCTCATAAACCTCGGAATGTATAAATCAATCGACGAGCAGCTCAAAAACCACGGCAAAAGCCTTGAGGCTATCCTTGAAAATGAGCCGGAGCCATCACTTGGTAACGGCGGTCTGGGCAGACTGGCGGCGTGCTTTCTTGATTCCATTGCAACACTTAATCTGCCGGGCGACGGCATAGGTCTTAACTATCATTTCGGACTTTTTAAGCAGGTGTTCAAGAACAATATGCAGACCGAGGAGAAAAATCCGTGGCTTGAGGATGAGAGCATACTCATAAAAACAGATACGTGCTATGATATTGAAATCGGAGACAAGGTATTGAAATCACGTATGTACGACATAAATATTCCCGGCTATGAGGGACGCACAAATAAGCTGCATCTTTTCGACCTTGAAACAGTGGATGAGGGCATTGTGGGTGACGGAATTGAATTTGACAAGACGGATATCGAAAAAAATCTCACCCTTTTCCTCTATCCTGATGACAGTGACGAGGTCGGCAGAATGCTCAGGCTTTATCAGCAGTATTTTATGGTTGCAAATGCGGCAAGGCTCATAATTGAGGAGTGCCGCGAAAGAGGCAGTAATCTCTGCGACCTTGGCGAATACGCCGTAATTCAGATTAATGACACTCACCCGACTATGATTATACCAGAGCTTATCCGAGTGCTTGTCAATGAGGGTGTGGATATGGACGAGGCGATTGATATTGTGAGCCATATCTGTGCATATACAAACCACACCATACTCTCGGAGGCACTTGAAAAGTGGGAGCTTGAGGCGTTTGAAAAGGCTCTGCCGCAGCTTGCGGATATAATAAAGGAGCTTGACAGACGTGTCAGGGCGAAATTTAAGGATGAGAGCGTATATATCATAGACAGTGCCAATATGGTGCATATGGCACATATTGATATCCATTACGGGTTCAGTGTAAACGGAGTGGCAGCACTGCATACGGAGATTTTAAAGCACAGCGAGCTGAAAAGCTTCTATAATATTTACCCGAATAAATTCAATAACAAAACCAACGGTATCACGTTCCGCCGCTGGCTTTTGCACTGCAATCCGAGGCTTGCGGAGCTTATAACCTCACTCATCGGTGATGCTTACAAGAAAAATGCGATGGAGCTTGAAAAGCTTATGGACTATACGCAAAACCGTTCCGTACTTGACGAGCTCTTAAAAATCAAGGGCGAAAACAAGCGTGAGCTTGACAGATACCTCACAAGAACGCAGGGCATCGACCTGAACGACAACTCGATTTTTGATATTCAGATAAAGCGACTGCACGAATACAAGCGACAGCAGATGAATGCACTGTGGCTGATTCATCAGTATCTTGAAATCAAGAACGGAAAATCACTGCCTGCACCCGTAACGGCGATATTCCGTGCAAAGGCGGCACCGGCATATACTGTGGCAAAGGATATAATTCATCTTATTCTCTGCCTTGCAGAGGTGATAAATTCGGATGCGGAGGTGAACAAGTACCTGCGGGTTGCGATGGTTGAGAATTACAACGTAACAATGGCTCAGAAGCTGATACCCGCGTGTGATATTTCGGAGCAGATTTCGCTTGCGTCAAAGGAGGCGAGCGGTACGGGAAATATGAAAATGATGCTCAACGGTGCCGTAACGCTCGGCACGGAGGACGGTGCCAATGTAGAAATCCACGAAAGAGTGGGTGACGAAAATATTTATATTTTCGGCGATTCGTGCGATGAGGTAATAAAGAGATATATGCAGGGCAGCTATAAGCCGGAGGTGTATTATGAGCACGATGAGGTGATAAGCCGCGCGGTGGATTTTATCGTGAGCGACAGGCTGATTAAGGCTGGTGACAAGGCAAGGCTTACCCGTTTAAGAGACGAGCTTCTGAACAAGGATTATTTTATGACTTTCCCGGATTTCAAGGCATATATTGCGAAGAAGGAGGAGGCAGTGGAGGACTATTGTGACCGCTATGGCTGGGCGAAGAAGATGCTTATTAATATAGCAAAGGCAGGATATTTTTCGTCGGACAGAACGATAGAGGAGTATAATTGGGATGTGTGGAGGATTTGATAATTCACAATTCACAATTCACAATTCACAATTATGCTGGCGCGCAATTGTTTGCGTTTCAAATTTGGGTTTGTTGGGATGTTGTGTTTGAAATGTTGGTTGTAGGGGCGAACCGTGTTCGCCCGGGATAACCACCGATATTGGGTAAACGGGCGAACACGGTTCGCCCCTACACCTATCATTGTTTATTTGATGTAAATTTGGAAACATCATTAATTACGCATTACGCATTGCGAATTACGAATTGTTGGGATTCATCCCAACGACAAACCCAAATTTATCAAAAAAGAGGTGAACAACATCAAAATATTAACCATAAACACACACAGCATAATCGAGCCGGATTATGAGGAAAAGCTTGATTATTTTGTGGGTGAAATTGCAAAAAATCCTCCTGATATTATTGCTATGCAGGAGGTTAATCAGACTGCTTCTTCAAGGCTTGCCTCTGAGGTTTATGGCTTTATGCCCTGCATCAGCCGTATGATACGTGAGGATAACCACGCATTGCGTGTTGCGGGTAAGCTTTGCGAAAAAGGAGTGGACTATCACTGGACGTGGGTGCCGGTTAAGCTTGGCTATGGCAAATTTGAGGAAGGGCTTGCGTTTCTTAGCCGCTATCCGCTTATCGGGACGTATACCTCATATATAAGCACAACCCACGAATACAGCAACTGGAAAACAAGGCGGATGCTCGGTATTTTTACCGAAAAGGGCGATTTCTATAATGTGCATATGGGCTGGTGGAACGATGAGGAAGAGCCGTTTATCGGGCAGTGGGAACGGGTAAATCGCTATATATCGGGAGCTGCGTGGCTTATGGGTGACTTCAACTCGCCCGATGACGTGCGTGGCGAGGGCTATGATGCGGTAATTGAGAGCGGCTGGAAAGATTTGTGCCCTACGGACCATACGGTGGCAAAGAAAATCGACGGCTGGGAAGAGGACAGAAGGCAGCGGCTTGATTATATTTTCTCCAACTTTGATGCAAGGATAATTTCATCAAAGACGATTTTTGACGGCGTCAACGGAAAAGAGATCTCTGACCATTTCGGTGTGCTGGCACAGGTGAGCGATTAAGTTTTTTATTGACGAAGCAGCACTAATATGATATAATACAAATGTTATTATAAAAAACGGAGGAAAAATAATGGAAAGAGAAAAATTTGGTTCAAGACTCGGCTTCCTGCTTATTTCGGCGGGCTGTGCCATTGGTCTTGGTAATGTATGGAGATTCCCCTATATCTGCGGACAGTACGGCGGTGCGGCATTCTTGCTGATATACCTTGTATTCCTTGCAATATTTGCACTTCCGGTTATGATTATGGAGTTTTCTGTCGGACGTGCATCAAAGAAATCGTGTGCAAAGAGCTTTGACGTATTGGAAAAGCCCGGTCAGAAATGGCATATTCCGGGAAAGATTATGGCTGTGGGAAACTATCTTTTAATGATGTTCTATACCACAATCGGCGGCTGGATGCTGGCGTATGTGTATAAAACTGCATCAGGCTCACTTGCAGGGCTTAATCCTGAGCAGATAGGCGAGGCCTTTACTTCAATGGTTGCATCACCGTTTCAGACGGTATTCTGGATGGTTGTTATAACTGTGGCAAGCTTCCTTGTATGTTCAATGGGCTTGCAGAAGGGTGTTGAAAGAATTACAAAGATAATGATGTCGGCACTGTTTGTGATTATGATTATTCTTTGTATCAACTCATTCCTTCTTGACGGCGGTGTGGAAGGACTTAAATTCTACCTTGTTCCGGACTTCGGAAAGGTAGTTGAAAATGGAGTGGGCAACGTTTTATATGCCGCTATGGGACAGGCGTTCTTCACGCTTAGTACGGGAATGGGCTCAATGGCGATTTTCGGAAGCTATATCTCACGTGACCGCTCGCTTACGGGCGAGGGTGTGACGGTATGCCTGCTTGATACCTCAGTTGCATTTATGGCAGGTCTTATCATATTCCCGGCGTGTTTTGCGTTCGGAGTGAATCCGGGACAGGGACCGAGCCTCGTATTTGTTACGTTACCAAACATCTTCAATCAGATGCCATTAGGACAGGTATGGGGAACAATGTTCTTTATATTTATGACCTTTGCGGCGGCATCGACAATTATTGCGGTATTCCAGAACATTATAGGAATCACAGAGGATTTATTTGGCTGGAGTGCGAAGAAGGGTGCACTTATAAACGGAATATTATTGATTATACTCTCACTTCCGTGTGCACTGGGACACAACGTTCTCTCGTGGATTGCACCGTTCGGCGAGGGCTCAACAATAGGCGACCTTGCGGACTTTATAGTATCAAGCAATATCCTGCCGTTAGGAAGCCTTGTATATCTTGCGTTCTGTGTAACAAGATACGGCTGGGGCTGGGACAATTTTGTGAAAGAGGCAGATACAGGAAAGGGACTGAAGTTCCCGAAGGCATTAAGATGGTATTTCACATACGTATTGCCGGTGCTTATACTTATAGTGTTTGTAGTGGGATATATACAGAAGTTTTGATGATTTTAAAGGGATGTTCACGTGTGAACATCCCTTTTTGTGTGGGACAACAATTCGTAATTCGCAATGCGTAATGCGTAATTAATGCTAACGCAAGAATGGTTGTAATTCAAATTTGGGTTTGTTGGGGTGGTTAAATTTATGATTGTAGGGGCTGATGCCCTCATCAGCCCGCAAAATTATACCAAATTTGCCCATTGTTACGCCAACGGCGTAACAATGACGGGACGATGAGGGCATCGTCCCCTACATTCCTGTTTACAAATTTATACACACAAACCCAAATTTATCAAATAATTTTTAAATTTAATATTTACAAAATCCGCTAAATGTGGTATGATAAATATACCACATTTAAAACTGTTGGCAAATGCCAATATACAAACGAATAAAACGAAAGTTTCGAGGTACGCTATTGTAAAAAGCGTACGCTCTGTTTTCTATTTCTCGAAATGGACGTTGCGTTTGTTTGAGTTTTGAATGTGGTAATTCATAGAATCGGAGTCTATGCGTTTTTTATGCGTGGCTTCGGTGAAGTCACGCATTTTTTAATGCAACATACAGGAGGTATCATTATGAAAAAAACAGTCAGAGTAACAAACGGAGCAACAATATCACAAATTACAGAGCTTCTGAAAAAAATTTATTTTCCCTATCGGATAATGCGTGGATTTATACCGATGACCTTGGTACGGAGGTTATGAGTTTTTCCTTCAGATACGAAGAAAACGGAGCAGTGCTTGATATTGAAATGATAGACGATACAATGCAGATATTAATTGATAAAATACTTGACGAAATTAACGGATAATACATAAATTTACCGGAATAAAAAAATGGCTTTTCAGCCATTTTTTTATTCCGGTAAACATATTTTACATTTCTCATAAAATCCCGAATTAAACTCAGCCTCAGTCATCCGCCTTGCGGTGGTTTTATCCTTGATATGAATACACTGCGCATCGTGATACTTTCGTCCCGAAGGCGTGATGTAATACTCGCCGTAGCTGACGGACGGCTGATTCACCGTAACGCCCGTAATTGCCGTTATTGCCGCAGTGCCTGTGGCGGCAAGTGAAACGGTGAGCGACTTTTTGTGTGCCTGTGCCCACGTGGTGATATTTGAGAATTTACTTCTGTTGAGCAGATAGTGTGAAAACTCATTCGCCATATGCTCCTCGTTTACATCGTTTCCGATAACCGAAAAGGTGTTGAGATGACCGGATACAATGTGCCCTAACTCGTGAGAGAGCAGAAGCGTTTTTTCGCTGTCGGCAAGGTCGCCGTTGATGAAAATCAGCCGGTAATTTCTGTCCGAATATGTAAAGCCTCGTGAATATGCAATAGCCTTTTCAAGCCTCAGATTGCGGATTACAGTCTCAACGTCCGGCGAGTTCGAAAAAGCATTGAACTCAATAACCGTATAGCCCAGCTCCTCTGCGGCGGTGCACAGCGAATCATAATTTATTTTCTTTAGCGAATGCTGCTTTACAAACTGATTTACCCTGTCCCTTACATTGTCGCTCATTTGCGTGAACGCCTTCTTTTAATATTCTGCAATGCCTTTGCTGTTTCCTTCTGTGTCAGGTCGTCAAATGACGGGAAAATGTCAATTCCCTCAAAGAACTTGATAACCGCCTCACTTGAAAGTCCCTTGCAGCGTGAATATTCTATCATAAGTATTGTGCGGATGTTGGTCTTTGCCTGCTCGTCAAGCGAGTCAAGAATATTATTAATATCCGGATTAAAGAGCGATGAAAGTCCTGTTTCAAGGTCTGCATCGTCCTCGTTGAAGCCCTTGATAAACTGGTTTGGGAACGCCGGAAGGCTTCTTAAAAGGTCGTGTGTTTTTCTGTTGTAGTCATAGAACATAATAAGCGAAAGATATGTGTGCCATGACATAGGTCTTAATCTTCTCTCAAGCGAGCCATAGGTCTGGCGTGATACGCCGAGAAGGTTTGCAAGCTCATCCTGCGATAAGCCTGCCTTTGAACGCAGATAAACAAGCTCGTTTGTGAGTGCCTCAATAAGAGTGCTTCTTTCTTCCTCTGATAAATACTGACTAAAGTTTTCCATAATATTTTCCTTTCTTTACGGTGTTACATAAATTCTTGTGCCTATTGGTATTCTTGAATAAATCCATTCTATATCCTGCGGATGCAAACGTACACAGCCGTGTGAGATCATCACACCCACTCTGCCGTCCCATTCGCCGCCGCCGTATGAACGGAGCGTTGAATGGAGTGCATAGCCGCCGTAGAACATCATTGTCGGGTACACATAATAGCTGCCGTAATCCCAGAGTCCGCCTCGATAGAGGTATTCAAACTGTCCCTCAACCGTCGGTGTCCACGGTGCACCTATCGCACAGGGTGCAGTGTAAATGCACTGCCAGTTATAGCGTTCGCCTTCGTATACCTTTACGGTAAAGTCCGACTTTGAAATCCAGATAAGGTAGTTTGTGCGTGAGGTGATGCCCTCGCGGTTCACACGCTCTCTGCTTCTGTATTCCACAATTACGGGCGATTCGCCTGCGATAACGTCGATGTGGTCAGCATCCTGCCACAGGTCTATTGTGCAGCTGAGAGCGTTAAGCACGTCACGGACAGGAATATAAATTGTTTCGTCAATCCACACCGGTGCGTGTGAGAGATTTAAGTCTGTGCCGAAGAAGGTGGCGTAGGTGGTGTCGATATTGAAGATGAGCTGCTCATCGCCAAGCGACATTGTGAGCGAGTTATAATCCTCGTGATACTTAACCGAAAGTCCCATCGCCTTGCCCATTTCATAGGCACTCAGCATTCCGATGCCGTCAACAAGTCTGCCGCGGTCTGCCATTTCAATAAGCTTGTTGTTGTAATAGAAATTAAGTCCACGCTCGAAGTTCGGCTCGGCATCCATTGCGAAGGTATCGCCTGCTATGAGCTGATTGTTTTCGTCATAGTAATAATATGTGCCAAGCTCAAAGCTGCCGCCCGGCTTGATTGTTTCGGTGTAATATGTAAGGCTGTGGAAGCCGTCTACGAAGCCTAAAGTGAATATCTCACCAAGATTATAGCCGTTTTCTATGTTGAAAACAAGTGAAACACTCTCAGTGTCGCCGCCAATCCACGCCTCGGCAGTTGAAACAAGCACGCCCTCTGAATTGAAAAGGTTGAAATGTGCAGATGAATCAATCTCTACCTGATGATTTCCTACAATGATATCTACTACCACCTTGTCTGAACGGAACTGACTAAGTGCCGCTTCGGGAGTAGCCGTCGCCTCAGGTGATTCCTCTGCCACTTCGGGAGTTGCAGTCGCCTCAGGTGATTCCTCTGTCACTTCAGGAACGGCAGTAGCCTCGGCTACCGTATCGTCCAGAACGATAGTTTCAACCTCATCAGCCAGTACAGCCGCAGGTGTGAGCATAGATAATGCAAGTAATAAAGCAATAATTTTTTTCATAAAGACAAAATCCTTTCGTATATTAAGTTAATTATATAATAATAAGCAATATTTGTCAACAGGAGCGGGATGTTATTTTTTTATTACAATTATTAAAATTTAAGGACTTTTTAAAGATGATGTGATATAATAGGGATGATATGATAAATTGATGTTTAGCGGTGTTGCCTTCCCCTTGAGGGGAAGGTGGCACGAAGTGCCGGATGAGGTGGAAAATCCGACGGATGCTTCGCATCCTACACCTCACCTCCGCCTGCGGCGGAGCCTCTCCTCAAGGAGAAGCCTAATATATAAACAATAATTTAAAATAATTTTTCATCCTTCGGATGAAAAATCACATTCAATTGTGAATTATGAATTGTGAATTGTGAATTGAAATTAATGTTTATCGCAAAGCGATAAACATTAATTTAAAAAAGCGGAGGTTTTTTATGCGTGTTCTTGTCATTGAGGACGAGGTGCATCTTGCGGAGGCACTTGTTCATTTACTTAAAAAACAAAACTATATCGTAGATAACGATTACGACGGCGAGGCGGGGCTTGATGATGCCCAAAGCGGCATTTATGACGTAATCGTGCTTGACGTGATGCTTCCTAAGCTTGACGGCTTCAGTGTGCTTCGTGAGCTTCGCCGTTCGGGAGTGGATACTCCCGTTATTATGCTTACCGCAAAGAGCAATATCTCCGATAAGGTCAAGGGACTTGATCTCGGTGCAGATGACTACCTTGCAAAGCCCTTCAATACCGATGAGCTGCTTGCACGTATCCGTGCCTTGGGCAGACGCAGAGGTGAAATTGCAGAAAATAATGCAGTCATTTCCTATGGCGATTTATCGCTCAATACGCAGACGATGGTGCTTTCCTCGGGTACGCAGGAGATTAAGCTTACCTTAAAGGAAAAGGAGCTTATAGAATATCTGATGCTGCGTCGTGAAATGGTGTCGCCGAAGGAGCAGATAATTGAAAAGCTCTGGGGCTTCGATTCCGAGGCGGAGGCAAACCATGTGGAGGTATATGTGTCGTTTTTGCGTAAAAAGCTGAAATTTATCGGTACACGACTGTCAATCAGTGCGGTGCGTGGAGTGGGATATGTATTAAAAGAGGAATAAATTATGTTTAAAAAACTTCGTAACAGGCTGTTATTTGTAAATATGCTTATTATTTCGGCATTGCTTCTGGGCTGCTTTGCAGTTACATATGTAATAACTCATCAGAATATACAGCGGACAACCTCGGCGGCATTGCATCAGATTATTGAATTTGACCGCCGGATACGGCTTGAGCCGCCACGTGACAAAGACAACCGCCCTGCACCTCTTCCGGAAAACGGCAGACCGGCAATGCCGGGTAGACGTGCGGATATGATGGCACAATTCGTTATACGTGTGAACGAAGCGGGCGAGGTCGTGGAGGTGCATACGCCGTTTGAAATTGACTTCGACAGCGAGGGCATCGACTTTAAAGAAATGCTTCAAAATCCGCAGGGAACGGGCGTTATCGGCTATTCGGGCGGATACTGGGCGTATCTTGCCCAAAAAACTTACGACGGATATAAAATAGCGTTCGTGGACTATACCTCGGAGCATCAGATTCTGTTTAATCTGCTTATCATTCTTGCGTTGGTATGGGTGGCGGCACTTGCGGCGGCGTTTATTATCAGCCTGTCGAGTGCGAATAAGTCAATTGCACCGGTGGAGGATTCGTATAACCGTCAGAAGCAGTTCGTGGCGGATGCCTCGCACGAGCTTAAAACTCCGCTGACTACGATAAATGCCAATATTGATGTGCTGATGGATAATTCCGATATGACGGACGAGGGCAGGAAATGGCTTGGGTACATCAAAAGCGAGACGGAGCGTATGACGAAGCTTACAAACGATTTGCTCTGCCTTGCACGGCTTGACCATACGGGTGAAAGCTCCATAAAAAGTGAGGCGGCAATCTCGGAGTGTGTGGAGAATGCAATGCTTACAACGGAGGCGGTTGCGTTTGAAAAGAGCATTAACCTTGAGTGCGAAATTGAGCCGGATATAACGGTGAGAGCACCGCAGGAGCAGGTGAAGCAGGTGATAATGATACTGCTTGACAATGCGGTGAAATATACGCCTGAAAACGGCACAATCAATATGAGCCTTGCACGTGACAAAAGCGAGGCGGTGCTTAAAATCCGCAACAGTGGCGAGGGGATAAGCGAGGCGGATATGGAGCATATTTTTGACCGCTTCTACCGTGCGGATAAGTCGAGAGCGAGAGAAAGCGGCGGCTATGGGCTTGGGCTGGCGATTGCAAAGAGCATATGCGAGGGCTGTGGCGGAAAGATTGAGGTGGAGTCGCAGACGGGTGAGTTCACGGAATTTACGGCTCGGTTTGTGCTTGCTTAAAAATATACAACTCGTGAATAATTAAGACGGCAGTTTTTGTAAAAACTGCCGTTTTTGCGATAGGTATGCGGTTTTCGGAATTTTGCAAAAAATGAAATCAAGATTGAGTAAAACGAAGAAAAAAAGAGAAAAACGGCGAAAATCAAAGCAACAAAATAAAATTTTAAAAATTTTTCGAAAAGGTATTGACTTTAGGAAAAAAGTGTAGTACAATAGCTATCGTTGGTCAGGGAATGACCGTTATGTTTAGAATAATTGAGGAGGTAGAAACCATGAATTCAAGTTATTTACAGAAACCGAATGAAGTTGAAAGAAAATGGTACATCATAGATGCTGCTAACAAGCCGCTCGGTAGAGTTGCAACAGTATGTGCAAGCATCTTAAGAGGTAAGCATTTACCGACATATACACCGAATGTTGACTGCGGAGATCACGTAATCGTAATCAATGCTGACAAGGTTGTATTAACAGGTAACAAGCTTGAGCAGAAGTCAAGATACTACCACACAGGCTGGGTTGGCGGTATCAAGGAGATCCGTTATAAGGACCTTATGGCAAACAAGCCGGAGAAGGCTATGGAGTATGCAGTAAACGGTATGCTTCCGAACAACCACATCGGCAGAACAGCTATCAGAAGATTACACGTATACCAGGGTAGCGAGTACGCTCAGACAGCTCAGAAGCCGGTTGAGTGGACAGGCGAGATTAAATAAGGAGGATTTTAACAAATGGCTAAAGAACAGTATTGTGCAACAGGCAGAAGAAAGTCTTCCGTAGCAAGAGTACGCTTAGTTCCGGGCAGCGGTAAGATTGTCATCAACGACAGAACAATTGATGAGTATTTCGGTCTTGATACATTAAAGTTAATCGTAAGACAGCCGTTAGAGGCTACAAAGACAACAGATAAGTTTGACGTATTAGTAAACGTACACGGCGGTGGTTTCACAGGCCAGGCAGGTGCTATCCGTCACGGCGTATCAAGAGCACTCTTAGAGGTAGACTCAGAGGCATACAGAGCAACATTAAAGGCAGCAGGCTTCTTAACAAGAGATTCAAGAATGAAGGAAAGAAAGAAGTACGGCTTAAAGGCAGCTCGTCGTGCACCGCAGTTCTCAAAGAGATAATTATTATCTACTCAAATCCCACAACCATCAGGGTTGTGGGATTTTTTTATGCCCTTTGTCGTGAGTTTGTCGTGAGTACAAAAAAATACTGCCACTTATTCAGTAGCAGTATT
>JAZQHZ010000087.1:0-3782 GCA_045540855.1 Clostridia bacterium | reverse complement strand
GCTTGTTGATGCGGGAGTTGACGCACTGATTATCCAGGATATCGGCGTGGCAAAGCTTATTCACAAGGCTTTCCCCGATATGCCGCTTCACGCAAGCACGCAGATGACCGTAACAAGTCTTGAGGGTGTGAAATACCTTGAAGAGATGGGCTTTTCAAGAGTAGTGCTTGCACGTGAGCTTGATAAGAGAGAAATTGAAAAAATCTGCAAGGGTGCAAGGGCAGAGATTGAGACCTTTGCACACGGTGCAATATGTATGTGCTATTCAGGGCAGTGCCTGATGTCAAGTATCTTAGGCGGCAGAAGCGGCAACAGAGGTCGCTGTGCTCAGCCGTGCAGATTGAAATACGACCTGCTTGAAAAGGGCAAAAATGCAGGCAGTGCACATGTGCTAAGTCCGCGTGATATGGCACTGGTAAAGCACCTGCAGGAATTAAAGGATATAGGCGTGAAATCGCTCAAAATTGAGGGGCGGTTAAAGCGCGCGGAATACGTCAGTGCGGTGGTGGGAGTATACCGCAAGTATCTTGACGGTATGCAGGATGTATCGAAGGACGATATGCGTGAGCTGCACGATGCATTTTCACGTACCGGCTTTACTGACGGATATTTCACGTCAAGGCTTGGTGCTGAGATGATGAGCCACAAAAATCCGGGAAATGAAAATAATACCTTTACCGATGCGGCAAAGAAACGCTGCATGGAAGATGCAAATTTCAGAAAAATACCGGTCAATATTTCAGGAATAATGCGAATTGGTGAGCCGATCGAGGTAAGTGTTTTTGATAACGACGGAAATTTTGCTATGGCAAAGGGCGAAGCGGCAGTTGAAAAAGCGATAAATAAGCCGCTTGATAAGGAGAGATTTATTGCCCAGCTTTCAAAAACGGGCTCAACTCCGTTTGAGGCGGAGCAGGTATTTGCGGATATTGACGAGGGTGCAACGGTTGCGATTAAGGAAATAAACAATGCAAGACGTGATGCACTTGAAAAAATAGCACAGCTCAGAATGAACCGAGAGAAAAAGAATGCGGTATCAGTAGAATATATCCCGGATAAAAAGGAAAAAGTGCAGGACGTGAAGTTCAGTGCTGAGGTGAGAACAGCTGAGCAGGGAAGAGAGTGTGCAAGCCGCGGTATTTCACTGATTTATGCACCGTACGAGGTAGCGGTATCACTTGAAAAGGAATATCCCGATATTACGGTTGTGACGAAAACAGAGGATATTTTCACACCGCAGCAGACTACGTCAAATGTAGCGGCGGCATCGAATGCGGCGGTGTATCATTTCGGCAAAAAGGGTGCAAAAATTTACGGTACACACAGATTGAATGTGTTTAATTCACTGACACTTGAGCATTACAGAGATTTAGAGCTTGTAACTCTTTCGCCTGAATTGAACTTAGGCGAAATAAAGGCACTTGCCGCAAGGTCAGCTATGGATTTCGAGCTGATAGGCTATGGCAGAATTCCGTTAATGCTGATGAAAAACTGTCCGATAAAAGCAATGGGAAAATGTCAGAAGAACAAGGATATTTACACATTAAAGGACAGACGTAATGAAGAATTCCCGATAATATGCCATAAGGGCTGTGTTGCGGAGCTTTTGAATTCGAAGCCGGTATTTATGGCGGATAAGCTTGGTGATTTAATATCAACGGGAGCAAAATATATCAAGCTGATATTCACAACAGAAACACCGCACCAGTGCGGACGTGTGATTGATATTTATAACAATGCCCTAAACGGTGAAATTACAAAAATGCGTGAAAACACATTTACGAGAGGGCACTATTACAGAGGTGTAGAATGATTTTCTCGAAAAAATGCGCGTTGCATCTTGCCCGCAAATCGGGACTTGAAGTATCAGCATACGTCGGCGTCCCGCTTGCGGGCAACCTGCTTAGAGCATTTTTCCGAGAGTTAGAGTAGGAAAGGTTTTTTATGAATAAATTTATATTAGCTTCGGCATCGCCGAGACGAAAGGAGCTGCTTGGTGCAATCGGGCTTGACTTTGCGGTTATAGTTTCCGAAGCAGACGAGGACAGCGTATCAAAGGAATTAGAGCCGTCACTCTACGTGCAGGAGCTTGCTATGCTTAAAGCGGCGGCAACTGCTAAGGCGGTTATTGAATACAAGGATACAATTGTGATTGCGGCGGATACGATAGTAACGCTTGATGGCAAAATATTGGGTAAGCCCTCGGATAAAGAGGATGCGTTTGATATGTTAAAAGCACTTTCGGGCAGAACGCACGAGGTATACACAGGCTATTGCGTGATGAGAATTGCGGACGGCTTCAGTGTGTGCAATGCAGTGAAAACGGAAGTGACCTTCAAGGAGCTTACAGACGAGAAAATCAACAATTATATTGCCACAAATGAGCCTATGGACAAGGCAGGAAGCTACGGTATTCAGGGGCTTGGCGGCCTATTGATTGAGAAATTCAACGGCGACTATCAGAATGTGGTAGGGCTTCCGGTGTCAGCACTTGCGGATACACTTGAAAAGGAATTTGATATTAAGATAATGTGAAAGATAAGCTTCGCAACTTGCACTTATTCAACACTCGGAGTATACACATACGCCGTCGTGTTTCATAAGCACAATTTGCTTGCTTCTTTTCCACATTATAGCAATAAATCAAAGTATAGATTATTTAGAAGGAGAAAAATAATGGGATTATTTTCAAAGGATTTGGGAATTGACCTCGGAACGGCAAACACCCTGATTTACGTTAAGGGACAGGGAATAACTCTGCGTGAGCCGTCAGTGGTTGCGATAGATAAATATACGGGAAAGGTGCTTGCAGTGGGTGAGGCGGCAAATGAAATGATTGGCAGAACTCCGGAAAACATCATTGCAGTACGCCCTATGAAGGACGGTGTTATTGCGGATTTTGATATAACGCAGGCGATGATACGTTCATTTATCCGTCAGGCACGTACAGGTGGTGTGTTCAAGCCGAGAGTAATTGTATGTATTCCGTCAGGTGTTACTGAGGTTGAGAGACGTGCGGTTGAAGAGGCTGTGATGCAGGCAGGTGCGAAAGAGGTTGTGCCGATTGAAGAGCCGATGGCGGCGGCTATCGGCGCAGGACTTCCGGTGGACGAGGCGCAGGGCTCGATGATAGTGGATATCGGCGGCGGCACTACCGAGGTGGCGGTTATTTCGCTCGGCGGTATTGTTTCGTCACGCTCGATAAGAATTGCAGGCGATGCCTTGAATAGTTCAATTGTAAACTACTTAAAGAAGGAAATGGGCATAAACATAGGCGAAAGAATGGCAGAGGAGATAAAGACCACCATCGGCTCGGCATACGAGGATAACGAGGAGGGTGTCTTTGACGTTAAGGGACGTGACGTTTCAACCGGACTTCCCAAGACTATTCAGGTAAAGGAAACGGATATCCGTGAAGCGATGAGCGAAAATATTGACGAGATGCTTGAGGCAATCAAGATGACCTTAGAGCATACTCCGCCGGAGCTTGCCGCTGATATTATGGAAAACGGAATTGTTCTGACAGGTGGCGGAGCACTCATCAAGGGACTTGACCGCCTTATAACGGAAACAACAAAAATTCCGTGCTATGTGGCACAGTATCCGATTGACTGCGTTGCAATAGGTACGGGAAGGGCACTTGCGAATATAGGAAAGCTGATAGAAAAAACGAAGGAGCGTAGCCTGTAATGTCATTTTTTAAGAAAAAGGGAGTGCTTCCTTCGGTTATAGTAACTGCGGCGGTTGCTTTATGCGTGGTGATTGTACATTTTACGGGCTCA